>JAEYUL010000019.1 GCA_023432565.1 Actinomycetes bacterium
CCGGCACACCGACCGCCGCCACCCCGACCGCCGCCACCCCGACCGACGGCACCGGGCTGCCGCGACCGTCCCGAGCAGGGTCGGCTCCGCCCGCCGGCACGTCGTGGACCCGCTCGAGCTCCGGGCCGCGGCCGTGCACGTCCCTGCCCGTCACGCCCGGCCGCCAGGCGCGCGCGACCAGCAGGACCGCGACCGCGGCGACGACGAGCAGGAGCGACAGCGCGACCGCCGTCCCCTGCGTCACCCCGGCGCCGTTGAACGCGGCGTAGATCGCCAACGGCATGGTCTGCGTGACGCCCGGGGCGTTGCCCGCGAACAGCGCGGTGGCCCCGAACTCGCCGAGCGCCCGCGCGAAGCACAGCACGGTGCCCGCGAGCAGGCCCGACGCGGCCAGGGGCAGCGTCACGCGGCGCAGCGTCGTCCAGCGGCCCGCACCGAGGGTGGCGGCCACGACCTCGTACCGCGTGCCGGCGGTGCGCAGCGCTCCCTCGAGGCCGAGCACCAGGAACGGCATCGCGCCGAACACCTGGGCGATCACCACGGCGGCTGTCGTGAACGGGATCGTGACGCCGAACCACGCCTCCAGGGAACGCCCCACGAGCCCGCGCCGTCCGAGCAGGTGGAGCAGCGCGATACCGCCGACGGTCGGGGGCAGCACGAGCGGCAGGGTGACCAGTGCACGCAGCACGTCGGCGGCGCGGCCCGTCGTCCGCGCGAGCACCAGCGCCAGCGGGACGCCGAGGACGAGGCAGCACGCCGTCGCGGCGAGCGACGTGCCGAGGGACAGCGCGAGCGCCTGGCGTGCGGCGGGCGAGGACACGTCGGAGGGCAGCGTGCCCCAGTCGGCACGCACGACGAGCGCGACGACCGGCAGCACGAGCAGGCCGAGGGCGAGGGCCGCCGGCAGCCACGTCAGCCGAGGCACCCCTGCCGCGTGCGCGGTGCTCATGTCGTGCCCGTCATGGTGCGTCGTGCGTCGTCACGTCAGTGCCCCGGGCCGAAGCCGCGCGCCGCGAGCAGCGCCTGACCCTCGTCGGACACCAGGAAGTCGACGAAGGTCGCGGCGGACGGTGCGGCGTCGGCGAGGACCGCCGCCGGGTACGCGGTGACCACGCCTGACGCCTCGGGGACGTCGACACCCTCGACCGCGCCCCGCGCCCTCAGGACATCCGTGCGGTAGACCACGCCCGCGTCGGCCTCTCCCGCACTCACCTTGGCCAGGACGGCCGTGACGCTCTGCTCGAGGCTGGCCGGCGTCAGCGACACGCCCGCGGCGGACAGCAGGCGGGCCGTCGCGGCGCCGCACGGGACCTGCACGTCGCACGTGATCACGGTCCCGCCGCCGTCGGACAGGGCCGCGAGGTCGGCCAGCGAGGTGACGCTCTGCGGGTTCCCCGCGGGCACGACGACCTGCAGCGTGTTGGTCGCGACCGTCGTCGGGTCGCCGACGACGAGCCCGGCGTCGACCACGGTCTGCATGGTGGCGTCGTCCGCCGTGACCAGGACGTCGGGGTGGGCTCCCTCGACGACCTGTGCCGCGAGCGTGGACGACCCCGCGTACGTCACAGGAGCGAACGCCAGCTCCGGGTGGGCGGTGCGAGCCGCGGCGGTGAGGTCGTCGAGCACGGGCTCGAGCGACGCCGCGGCGAAGACTCGGAGCTCACCGCTGTCCTCCGAGGACGCACGACCGCGAGGGTCGGCCCCGCCCGCGGCGCCGAGGGACGAACCGCACCCCCCGAGAGCGAGCACGGCACCCAGCACCGCCGCGACGACGGCGCGTGCCCCCACGGACCTGACCCCGGCGCACCGGACGGGCGCGCGGCGCCTCACCGTGCTCCGCCGGACGTCTCGACGACGACGTTCGTCGCCTTGACGACCGCCGACGCCCGCGAGCCGACCTCGAGCCCGAGCTCGCGCACCGCCTCGCTCGACATGAGCGAGACCACGCGGAACGGACCGCACTGGAGCTCGACCTGAGCCATGACCGTGTCGGCGGTGATCGCCGTCACGAGCCCCGAGAACCGGTTGCGGGCCGACGAGCGCTGCGCTGCGGGGTCGTCGGACGCGCCGGCGCGCTGGACCGCGAAGGCGGCGAGAGCAGCACCGACCACCACCGCGCGACCCGTCGCGTCCGTCGTCGCGGGCAGGGCGCCCGCCTCGACCCACCGGCGCACGGTGTCGTCGCTGACACCGAGCAGCTCGGCCGCTTCACTGATCCGATAGTGCGTCACGACGGGCCATGTTAGTGCCGCACGTGCGAGCTCTGCGCGGGATTCCTGACGCACACGCGGGTGCGGCGTGAGCGTCGCCCACGGCGCGCGCGTCTGTCCCCGCGGCGCTTCAGAGGCCGCGGACGTACTCGAGGGCCTCGCGGGCCAGACGTCGCCACACCGCCGCCGCGTCCGGTCCGTCGCCGAGCGGCACCTCGACCCACTCGCGCATCGTGCGCGATCCCATCGTCACGACCGCGGCGTCCCCCGCCGCGACCAGCTCGAGCGCGCGGGCCCGCGGCAGCTTGACGATCAGGCGCGGGCCGTGACCGAGGAAGGCGAAGATCCGCTCGTGGACCCGCAGGCCGGGGCTGCGGAACATCGTCGCGAGCTCGACGCCGGGTTCGCGGCAGAGCTCGGCGGCCACGTCGTCAAGGGCCGCCCGGCCGGGCCGCTGCTGCGTGCTCACCACGGACCACCCCCGCGGACGTGGACGAGGGTCCTCACCGAACCGTCGAGGACGACGCAGCGGGCCGTCGCGGCGCCGACGTGCCGCAGGCCGGTGGACTCGTCGGGCCGCGTGTCGCGGCGAAGGGACCGCAGCGGCAGACTCAGCCCGTGACGACGGATCGCATCGCTGGGCGCCAGCTCCACCGCGAGCGGCCCGCGCACGTCCAGACAGGCCCGGCGGCCCCCGACCGCGTGGGGTCCGCGGGTCGTCGTGAAGCGCTGCCCGCACGCACGCACGGTGCGAGCCTACGAGTGGACGACCTCCGCCACCAGGCGGAGGTGACGGACGATCACCGGCCCCAGGGGGAACCATGACTGCCTTCGACGACGCACCCGCCCCCGTGGCGGAGTACTACCGGCTCCTCACCTCGGGGGTCGAGGAGTACGGCGACGGCTCTGCGATGGCGGCCCTGCTCGACCCCGACCTCTCCTTCCAGGGACCTCTGTCCGGGCACATGCGGGGCGCCGCGCGGTTCGTCACGAGCCTGACCAGGTTCGTGGAGAGCGTCCGCAGCATCGACCCGAGCCGGCTCGTCGTCGGCGACGCGCAGGTCGCCACGCACTACATCGCGGCGATGCCCGGCGGCGCGGTGCGGTTCTCGGAGTTCTTCACGCTCCGTGACGGTCTCATCACCGAGATCCACGTGCACTACGACGCCGCCGACTACGTGGCCAAGGGCGGGCGGTGAGGTCGTTCGGCACCCCGGCAGGCGGGACGTCCGACAGGGTTGCCGCGCCGGTCTCCCGGTGACCCGCACGGCGCGGTAACGTCCCGACATGGGGACGAAGACGAAGAAGTCCGACAAGCGACACGGCCGCAAGATCCCGGAGGCGGTCTACGAGGCTGAGCTCTTCCGCCTGCAGACGGAGCTCGTCAAGCTCCAGGAGTGGACGCGAGCCACGGGCGCCCGCATCGCGGTGGTCTTCGAGGGGCGCGACGCGGCCGGCAAGGGCGGCACGATCAAGCGGATCACCGAGTACCTGTCACCCCGCACCGTGCGCATCGCCGCGCTGCCCACACCCACCGAGCGCGAGAAGACGCAGTGGTACTACCAGCGTTACGTCGCCCAGCTCCCCGCCGGCGGCGAGATGGTCCTGTTCGACCGCTCCTGGTACAACCGCGCGGGTGTCGAGCGCGTGATGGGCTACTGCACGCCGCAGGAGTACGCCATGTTCATGCGCCAGACGCCGATCTTCGAGCAGATGCTCGTCGAGGACGGGATCCTCCTGCGCAAGTACTGGTTCTCGGTCTCCGACGCCGAGCAGCTGCGCCGCTTCCGCTCCCGCCTGGCCGACCCGCTGCGCCAGTGGAAGCTGTCGACCACGGACCTGCAGTCGATCTCGAAGTGGGAGGAGTACTCACGGGCCAAGGACGAGATGATGGTCCACACCGATGTGCCCGCGAGCCCGTGGTACGTGGTCGAGAGCGACATCAAGAAGCACGCGCGGCTGAACATGATCGCCCACCTGCTGTCGACGATCCCGTACACCGACGTGCCGCACGAGAAGGTGGTCCTGCCCGAGCGTCCCGCGCCGTCCTCCGGCTACGAGCGACCGCCCCGCGAGCTGTCGACATACGTGCCGGACCACGTCGCGCGCCTGCTCGGCGACGCCGAACGCGACCTGTGACGGCGAGCTCGACCAGCTCGAGCGTCGGGCCGGCGCTGCGTGTCCGCGTGCCGAGCCTGTCCCCGCACGTCCGTGACTTCCTGCGCACCGAGGCCGGCTCGGCGCTCGTCCTGCTCGCGGCGACCGTCGTCGCGCTCGTCTGGGTGAACTCGCCGTGGTCGGCCGCCTACGACGAGCTGTGGCACACCACCGCGGGGCTGCGCCTCGGCTCGTGGTCCTTCGACCTGTCGTTGCACGGCTGGGTCAACGACGCCGCGATGGCCGTGTTCTTCACCGTCGTCGGGCTCGAGATCAGCCGCGAGGCGACGCGCGGCGAGCTGCGCGACCGCCGCACCGTCGCCGTGCCCGCACTCGGCGCGCTCGGTGGGCTCGTCGTGCCCGTGCTGCTGTTCCTCGCGATCACGACGGGCACCGACGTGCAGCACGGCTGGGGTGTGGTGATGTCGACGGACACCGCGTTCCTCGTCGGGATCCTCGCGTTGTTCGGTCCGGCCTGCCCCGACCGGCTGCGGCTGTTCCTGCTGACGCTCGCGATCGTCGACGACATCGGCGCCATCACCGTGATGGCGGTGTTCTACACGGACGAGGTCGACGCGGTCGCGCTCGGGCTCGCGGGCGTGCTCGTCGTCGCGTTGCTGGTGCTGCGCTGGTTGCGGGTCTGGCGCCTGCTGCCGTACGTGCTGGGCGGCATCGGGCTGTGGCTCGCGGTCCAGGCGTCCGGCGTCCACGCCACGCTCGCAGGTGTCGCGCTCGGCCTCATCGTCCCGGCCACCGCACCACGCCGCGAGGACGTCGAGGCGGTGCGCGGCTACGCGCGCGACCTCGTCGAGGAGACGACCGCTGACCGTGAGCGCCTCGCCGAGCTCGCCGCGCGCGCGGCCGTGCCCGCGAGCGACAGGCTGCAGCGCATGCTGCACCCCTGGAGCGCGTTCGTCGTCGTCCCGCTGTTCGGCCTGGCCAACGCGGGCGTGCGGCTGGACGCGCAGTCGCTGGGCGACGCCGCACGCTCGCGGCTGACCATCGCGGTCGTCGTCGGGCTGGTCGTCGGCAACGCGGTCGGCATCACGGGCGCGGCCACGCTCGCGATCCGGCTGGGGTTGGGCGACCTGCCCGGCCGGGTGCGCTACGGCCACCTGCTCGGAGGCGCCGTGCTCGCCGGGATCGGCTTCACGATCTCCCTGTTCATCTCCGAGCTGGCGTTCGACGACGAGGAGCACCTGAGTCAGGCGAAGGTCGGGATCCTTGCCGGGTCGCTGCTCGCTGCGGCGACCGGCTCGATCATGCTGCGCTGGCTCGGCGAACGCCTGCCGCTGTGCTCACCGCCGCGCGAGGCACCGACGACTCTGCCACCGCTGCCGTGGCGCCCACCCGAGTCCTCCGGGCCGGCGTTCGGCGACGCCGGCACGGGCGTGTCGTCGGACCCGGCGGCACCGGGCACGGACGGTCAGGCCAACGGGTCGTCGGCGCCGTAGGCGGGGACGCGCAAGCGCCGGGCGTCCTGCCTGACGATCTCCTCGGCGCGGGCGCGCAGCGACTCGACCGTGTCGGCACCTGCGCGCACGAACCGGCCGGACAGCGCGTCGAGCTCGCCGTCGCCGAACGCACGCACGAGGGCCACGACGTCCTCCAGCGACGTCCATGCGGTGCGGTCGGCGTGCACCGGCATCGCGGCGGTCATGTCGGTCGCCACCACGCCGGGCGCGAGGTCCAGCGTACGGATCCCGCGGTCGCGGTACTGCGCGTCGAGGAGGGCCGTGAGCCGACCGAGCGCGCCCTTGCTGATGCCGTAACCCGTGTACGAGGTCTGCAGGTTGTAGCCCGAGCCTGAGTTGACCTGCAGGAGCCGCCCCTCCCCCCGAGCGAGCATCGACGGCAGGACCGCGTGGGCGACGAGCATCGGTCCGCGCACGTTGGTCTCCACGACCCGCCAGCAGTCCTCGACGTCGTCGGACACGAAGTCCGTCTCGTCCCGCTCGATCACGCCCGCGTTGTTCACGACGAGCCCGATCGCGCCGAGTCCGTCCTCGGCGCGCGCGACCGCGTCGGCCACCTCGGTCACGTCGACGAGATCGGCCGCGGCCACGACGACGGTCGCGTCGGGCGCCTGCCGCGCGACCTGCGTCGCGGTGTCGTCGAGGTGGGCGCGGGTCCGCCCCACGATCGCCACGTCGTAGCCGGCGCGGGCCAGACCGATCGCGATCCCCCGACCGATGCCCCTGCCCGCTCCCGTCACCAACGCTGTCCGAGTCACGCGTCCACCCTGCCACGCCCACGAGCCGCCCACACCGGCCACCCCTGCCCGCCCACCACGCAGCCGACGACCCCGCGCTCGCTCCGGCTCCAGCGACGCGGAACCGGCGCAACCGCGGGCTCGAGCCGGGGTGGGCGGGGTGGGGTGGGTGGGGTGGGTGGGGTGGGTGGGGTGGGTGGGGTTGCGGGTGTGGGGTCACGGGGTCGTCGCGGCGCGGAGAGCGGGCACCGTGAGGCGGCCGGTGTAGCGGACGCCGTCGACGAACAACGTCGGGGTCGCGGACACCGCGAGGGCGAGGCCGTCCACGTAGTCGGCCTCGACCGCGGACGCCCAGCGCTGGACCGCGTCGCCG
The DNA here is from genome assembly GCA_023432565.1 of Actinomycetes bacterium. Classification (GTDB taxonomy): domain Bacteria; phylum Actinomycetota; class Actinomycetes; order Actinomycetales; family Cellulomonadaceae; genus Cellulomonas. Next base: position 6,953 of record JAEYUL010000019.1, read on the forward strand.
ACGACCTCGTCGGGGTCGATGCCGACCTGTGCCGCGTACCGCCGCAGGTCAGGGTCGGCCAGTCGGTCCTGGTGCGCGAACGCCGCGTCGTGCAGGTCCCAGAACCGGCCGTGCGCGGCGAACGCCTCGGCCGCGAGCGCGGCGGTGAGCGCGTGCGGGTGCACCTCGAACAGCGGGAAGTGCCGCCAGACCAGGCGTACCCGGCCCTCGGACGTCTCGACGACCTCGCGGAGCGTCGGCGCGGCCGCGCGGCAGTACGGGCACTCGAGGTCGCCGAACTCGACGATCGTCACGGTCGCCGTCGGCGAGCCGTAGGAGTGGCGCAGGGGGTCCACGGGCACAGACCCCACCGTACGGGCCGCTACGGTGGCGGGCGATGCCCCCGCCGACGGACGCCGAGCACCGGGCCGCCTGCGAGGCGGTGGTCGTCCGTGCCCCCTTCGACGCGGGCGCGGCGCTCGGCTACCTCGCGACGCACGTCGTGCCGGGCGTCGAGCAGCTGACGATCGACGAGGCGGGCTCCGCGGGGACGCTCGAGCGGCTCGTCACGGACGAGTCGGGCCACGTGGGTCGGCTCGTCGTGCACCTCGCGGACGACGAGGTCCGCGCCGTCGTCGTGCCGGGGGACGCGGCACACCCGGGAACCGGGACTGCCGCCACGGCTCGCCCGGCCGGCGCGCGCGGCACCACGGTGGGCGAGACGCACCCGTGGCCGTCGGACCGGGTCGTCGACCTGCTGAGCCGATGGTTCGGGCTCGCCGACGACCTCGCATCGGTCGCCGCGCACCTGCGCCGCGACGAGGCGCTCGCGCCGCTCGTCGCCGCCCGGCCGCACCTGCGCGTGCCCGGGCACGTCGACCCGTTCGAGGTCGCGGCACAGACGGTGCTGGGCCAGCAGGTCTCGCTCGCCGCGGCTCGCACGTTCACCGGCCGGCTCGCCGCCGCGCTCGGCACGGTGCACGCCGGTGGCCTGACGCTGTTCCCCTCCCCCGTCCAGGTCGCGCAGGCCGACCTCGACGAGCTACGGGCGGCGCTGCGCGTCCCGGCCAATCGCGCGCGCACGCTGGTGGGACTCGCACGTGCGTGCGCCTCCGGGCTGGACCTGCACGCGAGCGACGACCCGGCTGGGACCCGGGCACGTCTGCTGGCGCTGCCGGGAATCGGCCCGTGGACCGCGGACTACCTCGCGCTGCGCGCCACCGGGCTGCGCGACGCGTTCCCCGCAGGGGACCTCGTGCTGCGTCAGGCGCTGGGCATGGACAAGCCCGCCGACGTCGAGGCTCGCGCGCGCCCGTGGTCGCCGTGGCGCGCGTTCGCGGCACAGCACCTGTGGACCGCCACGGTGCTCGCTCGGCTCACGCGAGCCGCTTCTCCAGCTCCACGTCGCTCGACGGCTCGTCGGGGTTCGCCACGACCGTGAAGCGCCGCTCGCGCAGCAGCGCGAGCGCGTCGGTGCGGGCCGGGTCGACGGCCACCTGCAGCCGGGCGAACCCTGCCGTCGCCGCGCTCGACTCGAGCGCGTCCAGGGCACGGCGGATCCGGTCCCTGCGCCGCCTCCCCGGGACCGCCCACACCCCCGTCAGCTCGGCGACCGGCGCGTCACCGGGACGTGCGGCCCGCGGGGACACCATGGCGTGGAACGAGCCGCCCGCCACGGGCAGGTTGCGCTCGAACACGACGACGACGTCGTCGACGGGGGCGCCGTGCGGCGTCGGGCCGGTCACGGGCGCATCGCCCAGCAACGGGGTGGCGCGGACGGGAAGGTCCAGGGCCTGGGGCACGGGTACTCCTCGGGAGTGAGCGACCGGCGAGTGAGATCACGCGGCGCGGGTGTTCGGGGTGTCGGCCGCCCGGGCACCGGGTTCGGTGCGGGCGACGGGCGTCGATCGACGCGGTGCCGAGCAGGCGCTCAGGTGAGGCGCGACTGCGGGCGACGGAGGGACGGGTAGCGCGTTCGGCGTCAGCGCGTGGTGGTCAGCACGGACAGCGGAACGCGCCGAGGTATCGCTCGTCGGCGATCATCGGCCACGCGCATACGGCACGAGAACGCGCGGGATGCTCCCGTCGTCCGTGCATGGCGCGTACCTCCGCTGTGCAGCCCCGCAGGAGGGGCTCGTGACCAGGGTCCGGATCGACCCTACGAGCGGACGGTACGTCCGTGCCCGACGAGGGTCAACCGTATTCGGCAGCCTTCTCATCCCTCCGCCGCTGACCGCGAGGGCGCACGCGCGCGGGCCACCAGCCCTGTGGGGGGCCTCGATCCGGTGACGAGCGCGTCACGATTGGACCAACACGTGCACGCGTGGTGCCGGGCCTCCCTACGGTCGCAGCATGACCAGTACGCGACGTCGGCCCCGTCCGTCCGCTCTGACCTGGACATCCGCCGCGATGCTGCTGGGCCTGCTGCTCTCCGGATGCTCGGCGGCCGCCGACGGCGGCGCCGACGCCCCGAGGGCGGAGAACGGTTCCGTGGTGGGTGGCGACGGCGACGGCGAGGGAGCGCAGGACGAGTCCGTGGGATCGGACGGGTCGACGGGCTCGTCGGGCGAGGCACGGCTCGTCGTGCAGACCGGCACGGTCTGGGTCGAGGCCGACGACCCGATCGCGACGGCCCGTGACCTGGTCGCGTACGTCGAGGGCGCGGGCGGGCGGGTGGACTCCCGCTCGGAGTCCGCCGCGAGCGAGACGCAGGTCGCGGTCTCCTCGCTCACGGTCCGGGTGCCGGCGGACAAGGTCTCGGCGACCACGGAGAAGCTCAAGGAGCTCGGCAGGGTCACCCGCATGGACCTGCAGGCCGAGGACGTGACCGCCGCCGCGCAGGACCTCGACGCACGGATCCACGCGCTCGAGCTCTCGGTGGAGCGCATGGAGGCGCTCATGACGGCCGCGACCAGCACCAAGGAGCTGCTCGAGGCCGAGGCCGAGCTGTCGTCCCGGCAGGCCGCTCTCGAGTCCCTGCAGTCCGAGCGCGCGCGGTTGCAGGGCCGGGTGTCGCTCTCGACCCTCGAGGTCACCATCTCGGGGCCGGGCACGCTGCAGGCGGAGTCCGAGGAGTCCTCCGGCACGTTCTTGTCGGGGCTCGAGGCCGGGTGGGACGCGCTCGTCACGACCATCTCGGTGACGCTGGTCGTCCTCGGCGCCGTCCTGCCGTGGCTCCTCGTGGTCGGCCTCGTGGGCCTGGCGGTCCTGGCCGTCCGACGTCGTCGTCGCCGGAGCGCCGCCGCACCACCCGAGGCACCGCAGCCCGTGCCCGTCGCGGCCGCGCGGCCCTCCGACCCCTACGCCTCGCCCCCGGGCTGAGCGCCACAACCTGCGCCGCGTCACGGCCTCGCCTGTCATGATTCCCCGGTGGCTGTGACGAACGGCGCGACCAGGACACCCGACGGCGCGAGCGGGGCACCCGAGGCGGGCGCCGGCGCGACGCCGGGTACGCCCGGGTCGCCCGAGCACGCCGCCGAGGCGCGCGGCACGGACGAGCCCGGCAACGACGACGACCGCTCGCCGGGGCCGGACGCGCGGGAGCAGGCTCCGGACGAGGGGGCGGCGCTCGTCGACAGCGAACCGCTCGCACCGCCCGAGCCGCGCGGCGCCCGGGCGTGGGCCTGGCCGCTCGTCGTCGCCCTGCTGGCGGCGGCGACGTACGTGACGTTCTCCGTGCTGCAGTGGCGCCGTTTCGAGTCGCCGTCGTGGGACCTGGGCATCTTCACGCAGCTCGCGCGCCGGTACGCGCACCTCGAGGCCCCGGTCGTGACGATCAAGGGTGACGGCTTCAACCTGCTCGGCGACCACTTCCACCCGCTGCTCGTGCTGCTCGGGGTCCCGTACCGGCTCTTCCCGCACGCGCTGACGCTGCTCGTCGTGCAGGGGCTGCTGCTCGCGGCATCCGTGTACGTCGTGGGCCGGCACGCGGTACGCGTCCTCGGGGTGCTGCAGGGCACGTTCGTCGGTGCCGCGTACGCCGTCAGCTTCGGCCTGGTCGGCGCGGTTGCGGCGCAGTTCCACGAGATCGCGTTCGCGGTCCCGCTGCTCGCGCTCTCGCTCGTCGCGCTGCTGCGGCAGCGGTGGCTCGCGGCCGCGCTGTGGGCAGCGCCGCTGGTTCTCGTCAAGGAGGACCTCGGCCTGACCGTCGCGGCGCTGGGCCTCGTCCTGTGGTGGAAGATGCGCCACCGGGACACCACGCACCCCCGGCTGGGGCTGTGGCTCACGGCGTGGGGCTTCGGGTGGGCCGTGCTGTCGACCGCGGTGCTGATCCCCGCGCTCAACACCCAGGACCAGTGGGACTACGGGTCCCGGATCGACGTCGTCGGGATCGCGACGCACCCCTGGACGGCGATCACGCTGCTGGTGGACGACGGCAGCAAGATCGTCACGCTGCTGCTGCTCGTCGCGATCACCGGGTTCATCGGGATCCGCTCGCCGATCCTGGCGGTCGCGCTGCCGACGATCATGTGGCGCTTCTACGCGGACAACGGCTACTACTACGGGCACACGTGGCACTACAGCGCGGTGCTCATGCCGATCGCGTTCGCCGCGCTGCTCGACGGCGTGCTCCTGGCGCGGCGCTCCCCGCGGCGCTGGCTGCGTCGCTACTCGTTCGCCGCTGCTCCCGTGGCGGTCGCCGTGGCCGCGATGCTGGTCCCCCAGCTCGACGTCGCGCGCCTCGGGCGGCCCGACGACCTGTGGGCGCAGTCCTCGCGTGCGGCCGAGGCGCGGCAGGTGCTCGCGACGATCCCCGACGACGCCTCGGTGGAGACCGACATCGGGCTGATGTCGTACCTCGTGGACCGGACCGACGTCTTCTACGTCGGGAACTCGGACAACCCGGTGCCCGACTACGTGCTCATCGACCAGTACGGCGGCGGGTGGAACCCGGCCCCGAGCGACGCCGCGCAGTACGCGCAGGACCGGTTCCCGGGCACCACGTTCCGGATCGTCTACGACGCGGGTGGATACCAGCTCGCGCAGCGCATCGGCTGACGTGCGGCGCGCGCCGGTCCGGCAGGTCCGCGGCGGAGCGACGACTCGCGCTTGCCCAGCACCGACGCCGTCGGGGATCGTCGTGCTGTGACCTCGTCCCCCGCCACGGTCTCGTCGGCTGCCGACCCGTCCGGCCCGGCACCCGCGGGAGGCCTCACGCCCGCCCGCCACGTCGCCGTCAAGTACGTCGCGCTCGCCCTCATCTGGGGCTCGAGCTTCCTGCTCATCAAGGTCACGCTGGAGGGTCTGTCCCCCACGCAGGTGGCGCTCGGCCGGATCGTCCTCGGCGCGCTCGCGCTGGCGTTGGTGGCGGCGGTCGCGCGCCGACGGTTCCCGCGCGACGCGCGCAGCCGGGGCCACCTGGCCGTGACCGGCCTGCTGCTGTGCGTGCTGCCGTTCCTGGCCTTCGCGTGGGCCGGCCAGCACCTCGCCTCGGGGCTGTCGTCGATCCTGAACGCCACCACCCCGCTGATGACCGCGGCCGCCTCGGCGGCGCTCCTGCCGGCCGAGCGCCTGACCCGGCGCCAGGGCGTGGGCCTGGCGCTCGGGATCGTCGGTGTGGTCGTGATCGTGGGGCCGTGGACCTACCTCGGCCGGCTCGCGGACGCCGCTCCCCTGCCTGCGGTGCTCGCGTGCCTCGGTGCGACCACCTGCTACGGGCTCGGCATGACGTACCTGCGTCGCTTCGTCACGCCGCTGCGCCTGCCCGCCGAGACCGTCGCGGCGGGTCAGGTCGGTTCCGCGGCCGTCGTCATGCTCCTGCTCGCACCGTTCGTCGCGCGCGAGCCCGTGACGCTGTCCACCTCGGTCGTCGTGAGCCTGGTCCTGCTCGGGGTGCTCGGCACGGGGATCGCCTACGTGTGGAACACGCAGGTCGTCGCGACGTGGGGCGCGCAGCGGGCGTCGACCGTCACGTACCTGACGCCCGTGGTCGGGGTCGCGCTCGGCATGGCCGTGCTCGGCGAGCAGCTCCACTGGCACGAGCCCGTGGGCGGTCTGCTCGTCGTCGTCGGCGTGGTCGTCGCGCAGGGCGCTGTCCAGGTGCGGCACAGGTCACGCTCGGGCGATTTGGCCACCCAGCGCCCGTGACGTAAGGTTGTCGAGCCGACGCGGGGTGGAGCAGCTCGGTAGCTCGCTGGGCTCATAACCCAGAGGTCGCAGGTTCAAATCCTGCCCCCGCTACTGTGAACGAAGGCCCGGACCATCAGGTCCGGGCCTTCGTCGTACCCGCAGCCGGGCAGAACCTGAGGCTGCGCCCGCCCCACGCCGTTCGCCCCCGTCAGGTCTTTCGTCCTCCGCCAGACCACCCTAATGTGATATCACTTTGCTATCGCGCAAGGAGCGCGGTGACCTGACACCAGGAGGGCACCATGACCGACACCGTCCCACCGCAGAGCTCCGAGGGCGGCGACCCCGCAGGCAGGCCGGTCGGCCACGCCGGCGCCCGTGTCGACGTCGAGGAGCGCGCCGCGTGGGCCCTCGGTGCCGGCGGCGCCGCGATCCTCATGCTCGTGTCGCTCGCGCTCGTCGTCGGCTCCTTCCCGTTCTTCGCCGCGGCTGACGCCGGCCGTGACGAGCTCGCCGCGGTGGGGATCGCGCTGGTCCTCCTCGGCGTGCTCGGCTTCTCCGGACTGACGATCGTCTCCCCCGGGCAGACCAAGGTCGTCCAGCTGTTCGGCCGGTACCTCGGCACGGTCCGGCGCACGGGCTTCGTCATGACCGTCCCGCTGACGACCAAGAAGCGCGTCTCGGTCCGGGTGCGCAACTTCGAGACCAACGAGCTCAAGGTCAACGACGCCGACGGCAACCCGATCAACATCGCGGCGATCGTCGTGTGGCAGGTCGCGGACACCGCCAAGGCGACCTTCGCGGTCGAGGACTACGCCGACTTCGTGCGCGTGCAGTCGGAGTCCGCGCTGCGGCACGTCGCGATGGCCCACCCGTACGACCACGCCGACGACGGCGAGCAGTCGCTGCGCGGCGCGACCGAGGTGGTCTCGGCCGAGATCGCGGCCGAGGTGGCCGAGCGCGTGGTGATCGCGGGCGTCGAGGTCATCGAGGCGCGCATCTCCAACCTCGCCTACGCGCCCGAGATCGCCCAGGCGATGCTCCAGCGCCAGCAGGCCGGCGCGATCATCGCCGCACGCGAGCGGATCGTCGAGGGGGCGGTCTCGATGGTCGAGGACGCGCTGTCGCGCCTCGAGGCGGACGGAGTCGTCTCGCTCGACGACGAGCGCCGTGCGGCGATGGTCTCGAACCTGCTCGTCGTGCTCTGCGGCGACAGCCGCGCGACACCGGTCGTCAACACGGGCAGCCTGTACGCGTGACCACGGACGACGACGCGCTCATGCCGGACAGGGCGAAGCCTGCCCGGCGTGAGCGCAAGTCCGTGCTGCTGCGCCTGGACCCCGCGGTGCACGACGCGCTCGCGCGGTGGGCCGCCGACGACCTGCGCTCCCTGAACGCGCAGGTGGACCTCCTGCTGCGCCGCGCCCTCACCGAGGCGAACCGCATGCCGCGCGACGCCCGCCCACCGCGCCGCCCCGGCCGGCCGTCGTCCCCTGCGGCGGGCTGACGCACGCACGTGCGGCCGCGTCAGCGTGCGGCTCCTGCGGCCGCGACGACGAGCGCGTGCGCGGCTGATCCCGCCGGGACGACGACCTCGACCGTGCCGCCGTCGAGCAGCAGGATGACCCGCTCGGCACCCTGGTAGCACGGATCAGGCTCGACACGGACCTCACGCAGGTGCGCGAGGGGCACGACGAGACGTGACGACGAGTGCACGGGAGCAGAGCCGCGCACGAGCCAGTCGTGGCGCCCGAAGACCTCGAGCACGCGCTCGTCGCCCGCCACCACCGCGCCGTGCAACGTCACCGGCGAGACGGCGTGCGTGACGCGGCGGACCACGCCGCGCAGTCCGGTGCCGGACGGCTGCACGACCTGACGACCGTGCCAGGCCCACGCCCGCAGCTGTGGTTCGCGGCGGGCTGCGGCCAGGTAGTCGCTGCGCAGGGACAGGTCCGTCGCGCCGACGTCGACCTGCTGGCGCGGGACGCCGCGCGCCGCGACGGCTGTGAGCAGCGCGCGCCCGGCCGGGCCTGGTGCGCCCACCGCCAGCGAGGCGCGCAGACGGGAGACGAGCCGGTCGACCTGCGCCCGCGCGGAGCCGTTGTACCGCAGCGAGACGTGCGAGCCGTCGGCCCGGTGAATCGTCAGGGACGCGTCGAGCAGGTTCACGACGTCGCGCACGGCGACGACGTCCGCGAGCGCGGCGGTCGCCACCTCGTACGCGCGCCAGGCCTCGTCGCTCGCGGCTCGCAGCCGATCGCCGGGCTCGGGGCGTCCGGTCACGCGGCTCAGGACCGTCAGGCGCTCATGCTCCAGGACGACGACGTGGTCGTACAGGTCCATGTCGGGGGTCGCGTCGCGTCGCGCGATGTTGCGCGGGACCTTCAGCACCAGGTCAGCCGTCGCGAAGTCGATCGGGTAGGACCGGTACAGCCGGGGCAGCTCGTCGATGCACGTGACCTCGTCGACCCACGGGCCGAACCGGGCGTACTCGCTCGTCGCGCTGCTCTGGTGCGTGCCCGTACCGGGCCCGGGCTCCTCCACGCGCCGCACGCTACGTCCCCGCACGAGCCCGGAGCCAGGACCACCGGCCCGGGCTACTGGCCGATCGGCTAGGACCTTGCTCCCGCGGGTCCCGCACCGGGCGCGCCTAGCGTTCCCCGTACTCACCGACGACACTCGAAGAGGCGATCATGAACACGCTTGTCCTGGGCGGCACGGGCCTGCTGGGCTACCACACGACGCTCGAGCTGCTGGCCCGCGGCTACGCCGTCACGAGCCTGTCGCTGCCGTTGGGCATGGACTCGTTCCTGCCGGAAGCGGTCGACGCGCACTGGGGTGACGTCACCGAGCTGACCGACGAGGAGCTGCTCGGGCTGCTGCGCGGCAAGCACGCCGTCTTCTACGCGATCGGCGCCGACGAGCGCACCATCCCGCCGGCGCCCGCGGCCCGGTTCTTCTACGAGGCGAACGTCGTCCCGACGCAGCGTGTGGCGCGCCTTGCCCGCCAGGCCGGCGTCGCCAAGTTCGTCCTGTACGGGTCGTACACGGCGCAGTGGGCGGAGCAGTGGCCGGACCTGGACTACCGCGGCCGCAACGGCTACCCCCGCACGCGCCTTGCCCAGGAGGAGGTCGCCTACCTCGAGGGGGACGGCGCGATGGACGTCATGACGCTGCGCCTGCCCTACATCTTCGGGCTGGTCCCCGGTCAGCGGCCGCTGTGGGAGATGTTCCTCGACATGGACGCCGCACAGCAGGGCCCGATCGCGGTGCTCGGCGGGTCGACGTCGTCGGTCACGGTCCGCCAGGTCGCCCAGGCCGCGGTCGGCGCGATGGAGCACGGCGAGCACGGCGGCCGCTACCCCATCAACGCCTACGACCTGACCTACCTCGAGCTCCACCAGCTGTGCTGCGAGGCGCTCGGCCGGGACCCGAAGGACGTCGTCGTCGTTCCGCTCGAGGCGATGCTGCCCGCGTACGAGGCTGCACAGGAGCAGACCGCCGCGGCGGGCGTCGAGCACGGGATCCACCTGCCGGACTCGGCGCGGTTCCAGGACCGCGCCGCCGTGAGCGACCCGGCCCTCAGCGCCGCGCTGGGGATCGAGCCGGACGACGTGCCCGCGGCGATCCGCGAGTCGCTGCAGTGGTGCGTGCAGCACCCCCGGACGGCGTGACGTGCCGCGCGGGGACGCCGCCCCGGAGCGGCTCGTCGCCTGCGCACTGGAGCTGTTCGCACGGCACGGGGTCGCAGGCACCTCGTTGCAGATGATCGCCGACGAGCTCGGGGTGGCGAAGTCGGCCGTGTACTACCACTTCCGCACCAAGGACGCGGTGGTGCACGCCGTCCTCGCCCCGGCGTTCGCCGGCTTCGCCGACCTGCTGGACGACCTCGAGCGGTACCCGCAGCCGCAGCGCCCGGCACGCCTCGTCGACGGACTGGCCCGTCAGGCGGTGCAGCACCGAGCCCTGTACTCCGTGGTGCTCCGGGACGTCGCGGCGGCCCGGCTGGGCGGCCGCACGGCGGGGCACGCCGTGCTGTTCGACCGCCTGCGCGAGACGCTCGCCGGGCCGCAGCCCGACCCGGGTGCGCTGGTCCGCGCGGCGGTCTTCCTGTCCGGACTGGTGGGCCCGGCCGTCGACCCGCACGTGCGCACGCTCGACGACGACACGCTGGAGGACGCGATCCGTTCCGCCGGGCGCCGCCTCCTCGGCCTCCCCGACCTCGACCCGGACGGCCCCCTGGAGCGCTGACGACGGTCGCGACTCGTCTCTCACAGGTCGCACCGCTCGCCCCACGCGGCGATCACGTGCGCGCCGTTCAGTCCTGCGGGAGCAGGTGCACGGCGAGCAGCGCGACGTCGTCGTCGGGCTCACCTCCGGGGGTGAGGCGTTCGAGCAGGGTGTCGACCATGCGATCCAGGTCGATCGGCCCGGCCGGCGTCGCCGCCGCCCCGACGTCCGCCAGCACGCCGCGCAGGGTCTCCTGCAGGCGCTGCAGGCAAGCGACCAGGGGCTCGCCGCGACGCTCGACGAGCCCGTCCGTGTACAGCACGACCGTCGAGCCGCGCTCCACCTCGATCGTGTGGTCGGTGCGGGCGACGCCGGGGTCGAGGCCGAGCACGAGCTCGAACGGTCGCGACTGCAGCAGACGGACGGTCCCGTCGGGTGCGACGAGCACAGCGGGCGGGTGCCCGGCGTTCGTCCAGCGCAACGTCGTGGTCCCCCGGCGTCGCTGCTCGTCGCTCTGCTCGAGCCGCATCACCACGGCGGTGGCCATCGCGTCGATGTGCAGCGCGCGGGCCGCCGAGTCGAGCCCGCTGAGCACCTCCGCGGGCGTGCCGTCGGTCGTGTGCGCGATGCCGCGCAGCAGCGTGCGCAGCTGACTCATCGCGGCTGCGGCTGGGGTGTCGTGGCCCATCACGTCGCCGATCGCCAGCACCGTGGACCCGCACGGCTGGACGAACGCGTCGTACCAGTCGCCGCCCACCTGGGCGGCCTCGGCCGCCGCGACGTACCGCGCGACGACCTGCAGGTCGTCCGGCTGGACCGGCGCCGCCAGCAGCGAGCGCTGCAGCCCGACCGCGATGTCCCGCTGCCCCTGGTAGAGCCGCGCGTTGTCGAGCGCCATACCTGCGCGGTCGGCGAGCTGGACGAGCAGCTGCAGGTCGTCCGGGTCGAGGTCCGGGCTGTCGTCGTCGAGGAAGAGCGTGATCGCACCGACCGTGCGCTCACGCGCGCGCATCGGGACGGCGTACGCGGTGCGCGGCGCCAGCTCGCGCAGCACCTCACGCGCCGCCCCGCTCAGGACGCGACTGATCGACTCGGTGGCGTCGTCGACGGTCACGGGCTCGCCCGTGCGCAGCGCGCGGAACAGGTAGGAGTCCGGAGCGAGGGCGTTGATCCGCAGCGCGGCGTACCTCGTCACGGTCGCCCGCAGCTGCGGGTCCTCGTGCCACGCCGCGATGTCCCGCAGCTGGCGGTGGTCCTCGGACATCGTCACGAGACACCAGGCCCCGAACGTGGGCACCAGGTGACGGGCGAGCCTGCGCACCGCCTCCTCGGTCTCGAGCGTCGAGCTCAGGTCGTCGGAGACCGCCGCGAGCAGCGAGAGCCGTCGCGACGACGCCTCGGCGAGCTCACGTGCGACCCGCGCCTCGTCCTGCGCCGCGCGACGGTCGGACACGTCGTCGAAGTAGATCGACAGCCCGTCGGGTCCGGGCCAGGCGCGGACCTCGAACCACCGCTCGAGGGTCGGCGCGAACGCCTCGAAGACCCTGGGCCTGCCCTCCGCTCGGGCACCGCGGTAGTTCTCCTCGAAGACCGACCCGACTGCCGCAGGGAACACCTCCCACACCACCGCGCCGAGCAACCGGTCCCGGGGCAGGCCGACGAGCCGTTGCGCGGCCGAGTTGACGTAGGAGAACCGCCAGTCGTCGTCCACGAGGAAGAAGGCCCCCGGCATCGTCTCGAGCACCCGGTCGACGCGGGCCTCGGCGTCGTGCTCACTCGTCGTGTCGTACGCCGCACCCATCATTCGGGCGGGACGCCCGTCGGGGCCGGCGAGCACGACGCCGCGCGCCTTGACCCAGCACGTGGTGCCGTCACCGCGGACGGCGCGGTACTCGGAGACGTACTGCGAGACGTTGTCGATCGCGGTGCTGATCGCCGACTGCACGCGCGGCAGGTCGTCGGGGTGGACGAGCGCCTCGAACGCCTCGATCGTGCCGGCGAACTCGTGGCGCCCGACGCCGAAGACCTCAAGCATCTGGTCGTCCCAGTCGAGCCGTCCGGACGGCAGGTCCCAGTCGAAGCTCCCGACACCGCCCGCGCTGACGGCCAGCTGCCACCGCAGCCGGTCGGCCTCGTAGCGCGCCGTGAGCGCGTCGAGGGCCGCCTGCGCTGTGGCCGGCTCGTCGACGGGGTCGGCGTCGGTCGTCTCGGCCATCACGCCCCTCTCGCCGCGGCCACCACGAGCAGGATAGGGGCCGGGCGCCCTCCTCAGGGCCCAGGTCACCTCACCGGTCGAGCCACATGGCGGGACGCGGGGCGACGATCAGTCGCCGGGACCCTCCCCGCGCGAACCGACGGGCTCGTCGTGCGGTGCGTGCCGGACGACGACCAGGTGCCCGCCCAGGTAGCCGCTGGCCGCCAGCACCCCGCCTCCGAGCAGGGCGACGACGACCCCGGCGGTCCGCCGACCACGTCGCCGCAGCAGCCAGGACGCGCCGTACAGGGACGTCGCGGCGACGTTCAGCAGTGCGTGCGCGACCCCGACCCGGCGCACCGCAGGGTCGTGCCCTTCGGCTGCAGCCCAGTCCGCGAGGCCCGTCAGGGACGTCGGCGCGACAGCCAGCACCCCGAGGCCCACCAGCCGCTGCGCGGCGCGGCCTGCCGACTCCAGCGCGAGCAGGTCCAGCGCGCTCGCCGAGACCCACAGGCCGATCGGCAGGTCGGTGAGCAGCGGGTGCGCCGCGTGGCCCAGGGGTGCGCCGCGCAGCACGGCGGCCGCGCGCGGCTGCCTGAGCACGGGCGCGATCCGCGCACGGACCTGCGCCGCAGCCTCGTCCAGGGCGGCCGTCTCCTCGAGTCGTCCCGCCACGTCCCGCAGTGCGGTGCCCAGGCGTCCGACCGCCCCGGCGTCCGTCGTCTCGGTCGTCGCTGCGTCCGTCGTCATGCGTCCTCCTGAGGTCGGAGCCACGGTCCTGGGACCTGCCGAGGTCGAGCGCCGCCGGGCACCCGTCGACCTGGGTCGTCGGGCCCGTGCCGCAGCCATGGTCGCCCGGCAGACGCGGTCCCGCACCCGGACATCTCGACGTGCGGGAGCCCGTGGACGTGCCTATGGTCGAGAGGCCGCAGCGCCCTGGAGGCGGCCGCCGGCAGACCCGAGATCGACGCTGCACACCCTGCGGCGCGACGACCACGAAGGGGTGAACGCCATGGGTACGGACGACAAGCTCGAGCACAAGGGCGAAGAGGCCAAGGGCAAGATCGAGGAGGCCGCCGGCAAGGTCACGGGTGACCGCGACCTCGAGGCCGAGGGCAAGAGCGACCAGACCAAGGCGAAGATCAAGCAGGTCGGCGACGACGTCAAGGACGTCTTCCGCTGAGCTGACGGACCACCTGTGCCGCGCCGAGTCGCGGCCGACGGAGACCCGCGAGCGGGCGAACGCGAGAGCTCGCCGAGCCGGTCAGGGACGCCCAGTGCGGGCGAGCCGGACCGCCGCACGCGGGTCTCGCCGTGTCCGGGATCCGTCCGCGTGCGCGCGCACCCCCTGGAGAGACTCGCACGCATCACCGTCCCGGACAGGCCTGGAACGAGACGGAGGAGACATGAGCGAGACCACCCGACCCGCCCAGCAGCAGGACCCGCCGGGCCTGACGGCCCCCATGACCCCCCAGCCCGACCACGGCGAGACCTCGTACGAGGGCCACGGGCTCCTGAAGGGCAAGCGTGCGCTGATCACCGGTGGCGACTCCGGGATCGGCAGGGCCGTCGCGATCGCGTTCGCCCGCGAGGGCGCCGACGTGGCGATCAGCTACCTGCCGGAGGAGCAGGAGGACGCCGACGAGACCGCGCGCTGGGTCCGCGACGCCGGACGCACGTGCGTGCTGGTGCCGGGCGACCTGCGCGACGAGAGCACCGCGCGCGGCGTCGTGCGGACCGCCGTCGAGGAGCTCGGCGGGCTCGACGTCCTGGTGAACAACGCGGGATACCAGATGGCTCGTCGCGAGTCGTTCGCGGACGTCACGACTGACGACCTGGACCGCGTCATGAAGACGAACCTGTACGCCCTGGTCTGGCTGACGCAGGAGGCGCTGCCGCACCTGGCCGAGGGCGCGGCGATCGTCAACTGCTCATCGATCCAGGCGTACCAGCCCTCGCAGTCGCTGGTGGACTACGCGTCCACCAAGGCCGCCATCAACAACCTGACGGTCAACCTCGCTGCCGAGCTGGGCCCCCAGGGCATCCGGGTCAACGCGGTCGCCCCCGGCCCGATCTGGACGCCGCTGCAGCCCGCGACGCAGCCGCCCGAGAAGGTCGAGACGTTCGGGCAGGACACCCCGCTCGGCCGGGTCGGGCAGCCCGCCGAGGTCGCGCACGCGTTCGTCTTCCTCGCCTCGGACGTCACCGGCTCCTACGTCTCCGGCAGCGTGCTGGGGGTCACGGGCGGCAAGCCGGTCTTCTAGTGACGAGCCGCTCCCGGCGCGCGTGCGGACGCGCCGGGAGCGGCTCCCCGCTCGACGTGCGGACGGTCGTGGCCGGTACCAGGATGCAGGCATGCGCCGGCAGGGTCGTGACCTCGCGGTCGGCGTCGTCGGCACCGCGCTGCTGCTCGCCGGCTGCGCGTACGGGCCGTCATCCGCCGACCACCGTGCGCCCGAGAACCTCTCCGACGCGCTCGACGAAGCCGCTTCCGGCCTGCAGGTCGCCACCCTCGTCGTCCGACTGGTCGCGCAGGACCGCACCACGACGCCCGTCGCGGACGTGACCTTGCGCGACGCGCTCGCCGACGTCGGCGGGGCCTACGACACGGTGGCACGGGACGTGCCCCCGCTCCCTCAGCAGGCAGCGCGCGAGCGCGCGCTGGCCGCCGTCGGCGACGCGACCAGTGCGGTGGCGGACGCGCGAGCCTGGGTGAACGACGTCTCCCCCAGCACCGGCGAGCAGATCGAGGCGGCCCTGGCCGACGCGGCCGACGCCGTGGAGTCCGCGACCGCCGGGCTCGGCGGATGAAGAAGGTCTTCGCGGTCGCGCTCGGCGTCCTCACGGCGATCGGCGGGTTCGTCGACATCGGCGACCTGGTGACCAACGCGGTGGTCGGCGCGCGGTTCGGCATGTCGCTCGTGTGGGTCGTCGTCGTGGGCGTCGTCGGGATCTGCCTGTTCGCGCAGATGTCGGGACGGGTCGCCGCGGTGAGCGGCCGCGCGACGTTCGAGATCATCCGCGAGCGCCTCGGTCCCCGCGTGGGCGGCGCGAACCTCGTGGCGTCGTTCCTCGTCACGGTCCTGACGCTCACCGCGGAGATCGGCGGCATCGCGCTCGCCCTCGAGCTCGCGAGCAGCGTCGAGCGGCGGCTGTGGATCCCGTTCGCGGGGCTCGCCGTGTGGCTCGTGCTGTGGCGCGTGAAGTTCTCGGTGCTGGAGAACGTCGCGGGGCTGCTCGGGCTCACGCTCGTCGTCTTCGCCGTCGCACTGTTCCAGCTCGGGCCGGACTGGGGCGAGCTCGTCGACCAGGCCGTGCACCCACGCGTGGTCGAGGGCGAGGGTGTGCCGACGTACTGGTACTACGCGATCGCGCTGTTCGGGGCGGCGATGACGCCGTACGAGGTGTTCTTCTTCTCCTCCGGGGCCCGTGAGGAGAAGTGGACCGCGAAGGACATCAAGCAGTCCCGCGTCAACGTCGTCGTCGGGTTCCCGCTCGGGGGTCTGCTGTCCATCGCGATCGCCGGGTGCGCGGCCGTCGTCTTCCTCCCGCGTGCGATCGACGTGACCTCGCTGTCGCAGATCACGCTGCCCGTCGCGATGGCCGGCGGCAAGCTCCTGCTCGCACTGGTGATCCTCGGCATCGTGGCCGCGACGTTCGGTGCCGCGCTCGAGACCGCGCTGTCCACCGGCTACACGCTCGCGCAGTTCTTCGGCTGGTCGTGGGGCAAGTTCCACCGCCCCGCGCAGGCCACGCGGTTCCACACCGCGATGCTCGTCGCGGTGCTCGTCGGCACCCTGGTGCTGCTCACGAACGTCGACCCGATCGCGGTCACCGAGTACTCGGTGGTCTTCTCCGCGATCGCGCTGCCGCTGACGTACCTGCCGATCCTCGTCGTCGCGAACGACCGCGAGTACATGGGCGAGCACGTCAACGGCCGCACGACGAACGCGCTCGGGCTGGTCTACCTCGTCATCATCGTCGCCGCGTCCCTGGCGGCGATCCCCCTGATGATCGCGACAGGAGCAGGCGGATGAGCCCACGGCTGCGGCGCCACGAGCGCCCCTTCCCGCCCGACGAGCAGCTGCCCGACCCGCCGCAGCCGGCCGGGCTCGTGCTCGACGCGCGCCTGCACCTGCTCGACCGCCAGCTCGACGACGTGGACGGCACCCCGGTCATGACGATCGACGACCTCGAGCTCGAGACCGACGCCGACGGCCTCACGACGGTCGTCCACCTCCTCAGCGGACCCGTGCTCGCCACACGCATCCTCGGCGGCCGCCCGCCGCGCGACCGGTGGCACCGCGTCGCCTGGCGGCACGTCGCCGACGTCGGCACCATCGTGCGGCTCGGCATCCGCGGCGACGGACTCGACGTCCTGTGGGTCGAGCGGTGGCTGCGCGACCACGTCATCGGCCGCATCCCCGGAGGCCGCCATGCTCCTGAGTGACCTGCTCGACGCACCCGTACGCGACAGCGACGGCCGCGCCCTGGGCTTCGTCGTCGACGTGCGACTCGTGCTCGACGGACCCCTCGACGGCGTCCTGGCCGCACCTCGCCTGCACGGCCTGCTCGTCAGCCCCCGCACCGGAACCTCGTTCCTCGGCTACGAACGCACCGGCGAGAACGCCCCCGCCCTGCTCGCCCGCTGGCTCCGCCACCGCCACCGCGGCACCTTCCTCGTCCTGTGGGACGACGTCCTCCCACCCGACGAGACCCGCACGCCCGCTGGACCGACCGTGATGCTCCGCCCCGACCACCGCCGCTGGAACCCGGCCCTCCCACCTCGCTGAGCTGCCTCACAGGTACCAGTTGGGACCCAGCGGCTCGTCGTGACCCCGGTACTCGAACGAGCGCACGCGACGCGTCGCGCCCGAGCAGGGCGACGGGCTGTGCACCGTCGAGCGCTCCGAGAGGCGGCACGAGCCTGAGTGAATCGCCGAGACCCGAGACGAAGGTGCCCCGGAGCCGCTACGGGGCGCCCTCGTCTCGTTGTCGTGCAGAACTAGCGCCCGGGCCGCGGGCCAGATCGGGTGCGCCACCACACGAGCCGAGCCGCAGCCGCGAGCGCGACCGTCGCGAGCAGCACCCAGCCGAACACGCTGAACGGCAGAACCGCCGCCGAGGCGAACCCGAGCGTCACCGCGATCCAGTCGTACCAACGCCACGTGAACCGCGACCCACGCGACGACTCACGCACCGCCTCGGCGGGCACGGGACGCATCGGTGGCAGGCTGGAAGGTGTGTTCACGCCCGGAAACTACCGGTCGACGCGTACGGGACGCACTGCCCGTAGGCGACAGGCTTCCAGTAGTCGACCTTCGGGTCACCCCGGGCCGGTGTCCGCCTTCGACGTCGGCGTCGCGAAGCCAGTTCCGCAGACACGACTCGGCGATCCCGAAGTCGGCCGCGATCTGCTTGATCGGAGCCTCACCACGTCGGGCGACCGCCACGACGTCCTCACGGAACTCATTCGGATAGGCATGGGCACGGTGCACATCCTTGCAGCGGCGCCTACCGCGACCACAGGTCAGGGTGTCACCTATCCGTGCAGCAGACCCCCCAGCAGCAACTCGCCGAACGCTCCGGCGCCCACGTCACCCAGATCCGTCGCTACGAAGCCAGCACCAGCCAGCCCACCCTCGACGTCCTCCGCGCACTTGCGCTCGCGCTCAACGTCAGCGCTGACTCGCTCCTCTTCGACGAGGACGAACGCGGTCCCCAGAACCCGACGCTGCGGCTCAAGCTCGAAGCCGTCGACCAGTTCACCCCCGAAGAGCAAGAACACGTCGCCGCCTTCATCGAAGGCGCCCTCCTGCGCCACCACGCCCGCCAGGCCTTCAGCGGTCAGGCCAGTTGATTCAGGGCTGGTAGTCCTCGAACTCCCAGTAACCGAGCCGGGCGAGCTGCCCGGCCACGTCGCGCCACGTCGCGCCTTGGCAGTCCTGAACACGCCGCTCGAGGAACGCGCGGATCGTCGGCCAGTCGTACTCCTCGACGACAAGGTGGTGGCGGCCGTCGTAGACGCCGTCTCGCCGAACTCGCTCAGCCAGCCACGCCACGTTGCAGACGGTCAGGTCGAAGGACTCCTCGCCGGGACCATCGTCCGGGCCCGCAATAACGCGGAGCCCGAGCGCCCACGCGTCGCTCTGGGGAGCCCAGCCGTCGAGGTCGTCGACGTCGAGGCTCATCAGCGAGCGGATCGCGGCCCTCACGGGACCATGTCCGTGATGTCGAGGTGCCCATTCCCGAACGGCTTGCCCTCGCGAACCCCGATCCAATACTCGAAGTTCGCCTGGTACTTGCCTTCGTTCCGCTTCCACGTGGGAGGCCGGAAGGTCCGCAAGCCGTCGCGGCTGACAAGCGTCTTCCCATCACTGGCGATCCGATAGCCCTCGCCGACCCACGACTCGCCGGCTCGCGTCGCCTGAGACGCCGTCCCGGAGCCAAGTCCGTAGTTGCCCTTGCCTCTCGCAGCGTCACGGACGATCCCGCTGAGAACCGGCCAGTCGTCTGCTGTCTTTGCGGCAACACCGGTAGCGGACGCCACCACCGGCCCCGCGGGCTCGTCTCCTAGCCGCTGACCTGCACCGATGCGCTCCGGAGCCCCGACGACAACTCCGGCAGCGACCGTGGAGGCCCCGACACGAGTTTGCGCAACACCCGTTGCCGAGCCCGACGACCACCCCGTCGACGCCGACGCTGAGGCCGAGGCGGGACCGGCCAGCCCTAGGGTGGCCAAGGCCGTGACGAGAGCGGCTAGGACGGAAAGGGCCCGGCGCGGCAACACGGGTTGCCGGGCAGCGGTGGTCATGGGGTGAGTCTGCCAGCGGCTGCCGCCGACACGTTGCTCATGCCGCGGTGTGGCGGCGGGCGTACGCCTGCCGGGCGGCCTGCCTGGTGACCCCGAGGGCGTCGGCGATGACCGGCCACGGGACACCGTCGGCGGCGAGGGCGTCGATGTGGGCCTCGATCCGGGCCGTCAGCTCGGCCCGGGCGGCGACGAGCTCGGCCAGCACCGTCAGTCCCTCCCGGCCATCCACGGACGTGCCGGCGAGGGTCGACAACACATGTTGCCGCGCCGGTGAGGTTGGCGCCGAACGTGGCGACTGCGACCGTGCCGCGGTGCTGGCACGTTCGGCCTGGGACCTGGCGCGCCTGGTCCGGTTGCGGCGGGTGGCTTTGGCGTGTTTGCCCATGTCAGCCACCGCGCCAGCCCCCACCGACACCCGCTCGTCGACCCCGCCCCGGGCACCGCGACAACAGGTGTTTCCCGGCCGCGCCCGACAACTTTCTGTACGTCTTCAAGTGCGGGCCCGTCGGGCCTGCTGAGGCGCCCGCCGCAGCCGAAGGACGGGCCGTGCCCGCCGACTCCCGCTCCGCTCCCGTCGGCGCGGCCCTCTGCACCGGCGGCGCCCACCCAACCCGACGGGCCTCGACGACGGAAGTCCAGCGAGGACATGCCGAAGGCGGCGGGCAACCGCCGTTGTCTGGGGTGGCCGTGAGTGCCCGGCTGACCTCCCGCTCCCGGGCCGGCCTCGACCCGATCATCAGGAAGGGCGGACCGCCACCGCACGCGTCAAGGCCGCTGCGCGTCGCTGACGCGATGACCCCTCCGGGGTCAGCCTGGACCCGCACGGCACCGGCCCGCAGCTGGCCGCGTATCGGGCCGAGGCCGACCCTCGCCATCCCCTAGTGGCCCCGTCCGCTCGACAACACGTGTTGCCCAGCCACTGCCGAACTGGCGTCCACAAGCCACCGCCCTACCGCGCGGGCACGGTCCGGTGGCCGAATTGCCGAATTGGCCTCTATGGGATCAAGGAGGGCGCGGCTGCGCCGCGGGTCAAGTCCCCGGGCGTGGTGTGTGACGGCTTCCGCGTGATCTTCGATCGTTAGGCGCTGAGCGCCGGGAGCTGGGGGTGGGTCACCTCCTGGGGGTCGGGGACGGCGGTGAGCCGGGACCGGCCCAGGACGTCCAGTGCGAGGTAGCGGCGTCCTTCTGCCCATTCATCGTGCTGCTCGGCCAGGACCGCGCCGACGAGTCGGATGATCGAGGTGCGGTCGGGGAAGATCCCGACGACGTCGGTGCGGCGGC
>JAEYUL010000116.1 GCA_023432565.1 Actinomycetes bacterium
AACCCGGAAGCTAAGCCCTTCAGCGCCGATGGTACTGCACTCGCCAGGGTGTGGGAGAGTAGGACGCCGCCGGACACCATTCAGAAGAAGCCACCCCACACGGGGTGGCTTCTTCTGTTTCCCGGCAGAATTGCTGAGCCGCTGTCTCGACGTGCTGAGCGCTCCCGATGATCTGGGCGGGACGTCGGGTGGGCGGCATCGGCGCATGTGTGACTCGAAGCCGCGGGCCGCTCTTGATGGACCGTGGTGCTCGGGCCGAGCGCCGGCGTCCTCGCCTCGAGGTCGGATTCGGCGGTCCGTGGCCCGCCCGCCGGTCGCAACGCGCGTCGAGAGTCACGTGGCGGCGTTGCGGGATCGGTGCGATTCGATGCGCGGCGGATGAGACGATGAACCCTCAGGCGAGGAGAGCACACACATGAACAGCGACGGCACGGCAGGTCGAGACGACCGCTCCAGGGACGACCACCGGCGGACGGGCAGGACGACGGGCAACAGCGACGGCGGACGGGACGCGAACCGTCGTGGCGGCGCACCCTCGTCCCGCTCCGGCGGAGATCGCGACGGACGAGGTCGCGGACCGTGGGAGGCGGATTCGGCGTCTCGTGGTCGTGGTCCGGCAGCTGGCGGCCGTCGCGCGGACGAGCGTCGCGGTGACGGTCCGCGCCGTGGCACCGGCTGGAGCGAGGGTGCGGGCGCTGGGGAGCGCTCGCAACGACAGGCGGGACGGCCCGGTGCCGGCGGTCAGGGTGCAAGCCGCCAGGGCGCACGTCTCGGTCGCACGTGGGATGGCTCCGGTGCGCCCTCGCGCGCGGGAGCGGGTGCGCGCCCCGAGGGTGGCTGGCGCGGGGCGGGAGACGACGCTCGTGGTGGGGACGCGCGGCGGGGGGTGGCCGACAGTCGTGGGCGGCGGCCCTCGACCGGCTACGGGCCCGAGCGTGGTGAGTCCTCCCAGCGTGGTCAGTCCTCCGAGCGTGGTCAGTCTTTCCAGCGTGGTCAGTCCTACCAGCGTGGCCAGTCGTCCGAGGGCGGCCAGTCGTCCCAGCGGGGTCAGTGGTCCGCCCGCGGTCAGGTTCCCGAGGCTCGGGGCGAGCGCATGTACGGCGCTCGTCGTGCAGAGCCGGGCGACAGCCGCGGCGCGCGGACAGGCGGCTTCGGTAGCGGCAGGGTCGGCGACGGCGCCGGACCGAGGCCCCGACGTTCGCCCGGGGGCGACGGACGATCGGTCCCGCGCAGCGATCAGCAGCGCGCTTCTCGTGCTGGCTGGGAGGCCGGTCCCGACGACCGCCGCAGCCGCCCGTACGGGGGTGCAGATTCCTCGTCCGGCCGACGGGGCGGGTCTCGTCCCGACCGGGGACGCGATGCGGACATGCGCGGGGGCGAGCACGTCGGCTCGTCCGAGAGCCGTGCGCCGTGGCGGACCGACCGAGGCGAGCCAGGAGGGGGACGTGCCGGGCGCGGCCGCCCTTCTCGTCCTACCGCTGAGCGACAGGACAGCCAGCAGGGGGATCGAGAGCGCGGAGGCCGCCCGTGGTCGGACGCTCGTGGGTCGAGCGGCGCCAGCAGGTTCTCCGGCGAGGGCTCCGCGTCCGGCGCCCGGTCGCGCGCCCCTCGGCATGACGACGAGACCGGGACGCGTCCGGGCGGTGCGCCGCGCGGTGCGGGAGCTCGCCAGGAGTGGGGGGACCGAGGTCGTGCCGCGGACGGCCCTCGTCGCGCGGGGGACGGCCCGGGGCGTGCCCGCGGCGGGCTGAGCCGCGACGCGTTCGCGCGCCCCTCGTGGTCGCGCGGTTCGGGGACGGCACCCAGCGGTCCTCGTGGAAGCACCCGGCGACCGGACGAGCGCGAAGGCGGTGAACGTCGCGCAACCCGCCCGCCGCAGGACCAGCGCGTCTCGGGCCCTGAGATTCCTGACGACGTGGTGTTCGGCGACCTGGACCGTGCCGCGCGAGCGCCGTTGCGGACGCTGTCGAAGGAGAATGCGAACCAGGTCGGACGGCACCTGGTGATGGTCGGACGCCTCATCGATGTCGACCCGGAGCTCGCCTACGAGCACGCCCAGGCCGCGGTGCGCAGCGGCGGCCGCGTGGACGTCGTGCGCGAGGCCGCGGGCCTGGCGGCCTACCGGACCGGCCGCTACGCCGAGGCGTTGCGGGAGCTGCGGACGGTCCGCCGCCTGAACGGCTCGTCGGAGCACCTGGCGATCATGGCCGACTGCGAACGCGGGCTCGGCCGTCCCGAGCGCGCGATCGCGCTCGCGCAGACCCCGGAGGCGGAGACGCTGGCCCCCGAGGGGCGCGTCGAGCTCGCGATCGTCGTGAGCGGCGCGCGGCTCGATCTCCAGGAGCCCGAGGCCGCCGTCGCGGCGCTCGGGACCGCGCAGGTGCGGGCGGCGACGGGCGCGCTGGCGGTGCGTGTCGCGGTCGCGCGGGCCGCCGCCCTCGAGGCCGCAGGGCGCGCCGACGAGGCTTCGCAGGAGCTCGCGCGCTTCACGAGCGCGCAGCTCGCCGAGGCGGCCGGCGAGGACGGGGCCGACGCGGACGACGAGGTCGTGGTCTTCGACCTCGCAGATGAGGACGAGATGCCCGTCGACGAGGATGCGCGTGCGGTGCCGACGGCGTCGCACCCCGCCGGCGACGCCGTCGAGGACGCCGCCGGCGGCGACGAGGATGCCGGCGCGCCGACGCCGGGCGCGGCTCGGGAGGGTGGCGTTCCCCCGAGCCCTGCTGAGCACGACGGCGCCGCGCAGAGGTCCGCCGAGACCGCAGCGTCCCACGCCGCCGTGTCCCAGACCGCGGCGTCCGAGACCGCAGCGTCGGAGACGGAGCGGCCCGCCAGCGACGAGGGCGGGCACGACAGCGAGGAGACGAGCGAGTGAAGGCCGGACTGGTCGGGACGCCGGTGGCGCCCGCCGAGCTGTACGACCTCGCCCTCGTCGACCTCGACGGCGTGGCGTACCGGGGTCACGAGCCCGTCGAGCACGCGGCGGACGGCCTGGCTGCGGCGCGTGAGCGCGGGATGCGGCTGGTGTTCGTGACGAACAACGCGTCGCGTGAGCCGGGATCGGTCGCGGACCAGCTCACCGGGCTGGGGATCCCGACGGTGGCCGCCGAGGTCATGACCGCGGCGCAGGCCGCCGCGCAGCTGCTGCGGACACGCCTGCCGCGTGGCTCCAAGGTGCTCGTGGTCGGCGGCGCAGGTCTGCGCACCGCGGTGCGCGAGGCCGGCTACGTCATCGTCGACTCCGCCGATGAGGAACCGGCCGCCGTCGCGCAAGGTTTCGCGCCCGAGGTCGGGTGGGCGCAGCTCGCCGAGGCGGCGTACGCGATCGCGCGGGGAGCCTGGCACGTCGCGTCGAACCTGGACCTGAGCCTGCCGACCGCGCGCGGTCTCGCACCCGGGAACGGCTCGCTCGTCGGCGCCGTCCGGGCCGCGACGGGCGTGACGCCGGACAGCGCGGGCAAGCCGTCGCCGACCATGTACCAGATGGCGGTCGAGCGGGCGGGGGCGCGCGAGGCGCTCGTCGTCGGCGACCGGCTGGACACGGACCTCGCCGGTGCTCGGTCGGGCGGGTTCGTCGGGCTGCACGTCCTGACGGGCGTCAGCTCGGCGCGCGACGACGTGCTCGCGAACCCCGGTGAGCGTCCCCACCTGATCGGCGCCGATCTGCGCGCACTGTGCGAGCCCCACCCGGAACCCGTGCCCGGGCCGGACGGCTGGTGGACGTGCCGCGAAGCCGCGGCGCGCGTCGTGGACGGGGCCCTGGAGCTCGCGCGGGGCGGCGACGGCTCGGTGGGGTTCCAGGTCGACGAGGTGCGGGCGGCCTGCGCGGCCGCCTGGGCAGCGGTCGACGGTGGCCAGGAGCTCGACGTGAGCACCGTCCCGGAGCTCGCGAACGACCTCGCCTGAGCCCTGCATCACGGATGTGGAGCGCCGTACGACTGCCGGCTGTGGGTCGTGGCGCCGGCTCGTCGGGCCGTGCGGGTAGCGTGGGGCGCGCCTGCGAGCGCGACGGCCTGCCCGTCCGGCCGAGGCGCCGTCAGGCACTGTGAGCGGACCGGCTGCGCCGGGACGCCGAGCGTGGAAGAGGAGGGCGTCGTCGTGGACGACACGCAGCGTGCAGGCATCCCGTCGCCGGCCGACATCTCGGCTCGCACGCGCGCGACCGCTCAGGACGCGCAGGTCGCGCACGACGCGGCGGGCGCCGTGGCGGAGGGGCATCCCGTGGCCGAGGGGCAGCCCGTGCCCGAGGAGCGCGCCGGCGGGCGGCCCGCCGGTCCGCAGCCGGCAGCGGGGGAGCGAGCGGCCGACGAGGCCGGTGCGCCGGAGGCTGCCTTGACCGGCGATGCCGCGGTCGACGAGGCGCTCCGCGCGCTCGACGGGCTCGCTGCCCTGCCCTTGCCCGGTCATGTCGCGGCGTTCGACGCCGTGCACGGCGCACTGCAGGACCGGCTCGCCGAGGCGCAGGGCTGACCGCGTGACGACGCGACTCGACACCGAGCTCGTGCGGCGCGGGCTGGCACGTTCCCGCCGGCACGCGGGCGAGCTGATCGCCGCCGGCCGCGTGCTGGTCGAGGGGCGGCCGGCCCGCCGCAACGCCACGCACGTGACTGCCGAGCTGGGCGTGAGCGTCGCGCCGGCCGACGAGCCGGACTACGCGTCGCGCGCGGGTCACAAGCTCGCCGGCGCGCTCGACGCGCTGCCGCAGATCGACCCGGTGGGCCGGACGTGCCTGGACGCCGGAGCCAGCACGGGCGGATTCACGGACGTCCTGCTGCGGCGTGGAGCCTCGCGCGTGTGCGCGGTCGACGTCGGCCACGACCAGCTCGTCGACCGGCTGCGGGACGACCCGCGCGTCGAGCTCCGCGAAGGGGTCAACGTGCGCACGCTCGTCGCGGGGGACGTCGAGCCCACCCCGAGCCTCGTCGTCGCGGACCTGTCCTTCATCTCCCTCGCGCTCGCGCTTCCGGCGCTCGTGGCGGTGGCCGCCGACGACGCGGACCTGCTCGTCATGGTCAAGCCGCAGTTCGAGGTCGGCCGTGAGCGGCTCGGCTCGGGCGGCGTCGTGCGCGACCCCGACCTGCGGGTCGAGGCGGTCGTCGGCGTCGCACGCGAGGCCGCCGAGCTGGGCCTCGCCGTCCTCGGGGTGGTCCCGAGCCCACTGCCGGGGCCGAGCGGCAACGTCGAGTACTTCCTGTGGCTGGCGGCCCGACCGTCCGGCCCGCAGGGCGGGGGGACCGTGCCCGTCGAGCGGATCGCGCGTGTCGTGCGCGGCCAGGAACCCGGAGGTGCCTTGTGACGCGCCGTGCCCTGATCGTCACCCATCGAGGGCGGCGAGCCGCGGTCACCGCCACGCGGGAAGCCGTGCGCGTCCTGGAGTCCGCAGGCATCGAGGCCGTCCTCGCAGCGGAGGACGCCGTCGCCGACGAGCTCCCCGAGTTCGAGCTCGCGGTCGTGCTCGGCGGCGACGGCACGATCCTGCGCGCGGCCGAGCTCACGCGGGGCACGGGGGTCCCTCTGCTGGGTGTCAACCTCGGGCACGTCGGGTTCCTCGCCGAGAGCGAGCGGGACGACGTGGGTGAGGCGGTGCGCCGGCTCACCGCGGGCGACTTCCAGGTCGAGGAGCGTGCGACCCTCGACGTGCGCGTCCTGCTCGCCGACGGCGACGAGCGCGTCGACTGGGCGCTGAACGAAGCCGCGCTCGAGAAGGGCGACCGCGCGCGCATCCTCGAGCTCGCGGTCGAGGTCGACGCGCGGCCGCTGTCCAGCTTCGGCTGCGACGGGGTGGTGGCCGCGACGGCGACGGGCTCGACCGCACACGCGTTCTCGGCCGGCGGCCCCGTCGTGTGGCCGGACGTCGACGGGATGATCATCGTGCCCGTCGCGGCGCACGCGCTGTTCGCGCGCCCGCTCGTGGTCGGGCCGGCGAGCAGGCTCGCGCTCGAGGTGCTCGACCGGTCGCCCGCACCCGGCAGGCTCACGTGCGACGGCCGCCGCACGCGGGAGATCCCGCAGGGGGCGCGCGTCGAGATCATGCGCAGCGACCAGCCGGTCCGTCTGGCGCGGCTGTCGCCGGCGCCGTTCACCACGCGCCTCGTGCAGAAGTTCGGGCTGCACGTCGAGGGGTGGCGTGGCCGGGGTGAGCCGGACGACGAGGCAGGGCCGCGATGATCGAGGAGATCCGGATCCGCGACCTCGGGGTGATCGGCAGCGCGGAGGTCGTGCTCGGGCCGGGCCTCACCGTGCTGACCGGTGAGACCGGGGCCGGGAAGACGATGGTGCTCACGGCGCTGTCGCTGCTGCTGGGTGGCAAGGCGGACCCCGCGACGGTGCGCACGGGCGCGCCCGGGGCATCGGTCGAGGGTCGGGTGGCGCTCGATGCGGACCACCCCGCGCTGGCTCGCGCTGTCGAGGCCGGCGGCCAGGTCGACGACGACGGGAGCCTGCTGCTGGTGCGGACGGTCGGCGCCGCGGGGGAGGCCGGGACGGGGCGCTCGCGGGCGTTCGTCGGCGGACGTTCGGTGCCGCAGGCCGTCCTCGCCGAGCTCGCCGAGTCATTGGTCACGGTGCACGGCCAGGCCGACCAGGCGCGGCTGCGCTCGCCCGCGCACCAGCGCGCCGCGCTCGACGAGTTCGCGGGGCAGGAGCATGCCGCGACGCTCGCCGCCTACCGCGAGGCGTGGAGCGAGCGGGCGCGCGTGCGCCACGAGCTGGCCGAGCTGGTCGAGCGCGCGCAAGACCGCTCGCGCGAGGCCGAGCTGTTGCGGCTGGGGCTGGCCGAGGTCGAGCGCGTCGACCCGCAACCGGGCGAGGACCTCGAGCTCGCGACCGAGGAGCAGCGGCTCGCGCACGCCGAGGAGCTGCGCGTCGCAGCCGCCACGGCGCACGCGGCGCTGGCGGGCGACGACAGCGGGGCGGATGCGGTGAGCGCGGCGGACCTCGTCGAGCACGCGCGGCGCGCGCTCGAGCACGTCGCGTCGCACGACCCGGCGCTCGCCGACCTCGCGACCCGCGTGGGTGAGGCCGGCTTCCTGCTGGCCGACGCCGCGGCCGAGCTCTCGTCCTATGCCGGCGACCTCGCGGCGGACCCTCGGCGGCTCGAGGTCGTCAACCAGCGTCGTGCCGAGCTCGCAACCCTGACCCGCGCGTACGGCAACGACGTCGCGCAGGTGCTGGAGTGGGCGCGCACGGCGGGTCTGCGCCTGCTCGAGCTCGAGGGTGGTGACCAGCGCATCGAGCAGCTGCGCGCGCGAGGTCATGCGCTCGACGAGCGGATCGCCGAGCTCGCGCAGACGCTGCGCACCAACCGCCTCGCCGCGGGGGAGCGGCTCGCGGCGGCCGTCTCGGCCGAGCTCGCGGGACTGGCCATGGCGGGCGCACGGATCGAGGTCGAGGTGAGCCCGGCGTCCGAGCCCGGTCCCTACGGCGCCGACGAGGTGTCCATGCTCCTGGTGCCGCACGCGGGAGCGCCCGCGCGCCCGCTGGGCAAGGGGGCGTCGGGCGGTGAGCTCTCGCGCGTCATGCTCGCGCTCGAGGTCGCTCTTGCCGAGGGCGCCGGCGGCGACCGCCCGGCCACCTTCGTGTTCGACGAGGTCGACGCGGGTGTGGGAGGCAAGGCGGCCGTCGAGGTCGGTCGCCGGCTGGCCACGCTCGCGCGCGAGGCCCAGGTGCTCGTCGTCACCCACCTCGCCCAGGTCGCGGCTTTCGCGGATCATCACCTCGTCGTCACCAAGTCCTCACATGACGGCGTGGACGTCGTGACCGCGTCCGACGTGACGTCGGTCACGGACGAGGCCAGGGTGCGCGAGCTGGCCCGCATGCTCAGCGGTCAGGACGACTCGGACGCGGCACGCGCGCACGCAGCCGAGCTCCTGGAGCTGTCGGACGTGGGACGATGACCGACGATGAGATCCACTGTGCGTCGTCGTCGCCCGCCCACGCCTGAACCCGGCGTCACCGGGTCTGCCCGTGTCGACCGCCGTACGAAGTCGCTCACCAAGCGGCTGCGGCCCGGTGAGATCGCCGTGATCGACCACGAGGACCTCGACCGGGTCTCGGCCGAGGCGCTCGTCGCGTGCCAGCCCGCCGCGGTGCTGAACGCGGCCAGGTCGACGTCCGGACGCTACCCGAACCTCGGCCCCGAGATCCTCGTCGAGGCCGGCATCCCGCTCGTCGACGACCTCGGACCGGACGTCATGGCGATCCCCGAGGGGCATCACGTGCGGGTGCTCGACGGGGCCGTCTACGACGGCGACACGCTCGTCGCGGAAGGGGTCGAGCAGACCTCGGCGATCGTGGCGCTCGCGATGGAGGAGGCGCGTGCCGGGCTGTCCGTCCAGCTCGAGTCGTTCGCAGCGAACACGATGGACTACCTGCGCCGCGAGCGCGACCTCCTGCTGGACGGCGTCGGCGTACCGGACATCGACACGCGCATCGACGGCCGGCAGGTGCTGATCGTGGTGCGCGGGTACCACTACAAGGAGGACCTCGTCACGCTGCGGCCCTACATCCGCGAGTACCGACCCGTGCTCATCGGGGTGGACGGCGGCGCCGACGCGATCCTCGAGGCGGGTTGGCGGCCCGACATGATCGTCGGCGACATGGACTCGGTCTCCGACCGCGCGCTCACCTGCGGCGCCGAGGTCGTGGTCCACGCCTACCGCGACGGCCGCGCCCCGGGGATCGCCCGCGTCGAGCAGCTCGGCGTCCCCCACGTGGTGTTCCCGGCGACGGGCACGAGCGAGGACGTCGCGATGCTGCTCGCCGACGACAAGGGCGCCGAGCTGATCGTCGCGGTCGGGACGCACGCCACGCTCGTCGAGTTCCTCGACAAGGGCCGCTCCGGCATGGCCAGCACGTTCCTCACCCGTCTGCGGGTGGGCGGCAAGCTGATCGACGCCAAGGGCGTCTCGCGCCTGTACCGCCAGCGGATCTCCAACCTCCAGCTCACGCTCCTCGTCCTGGCCGGGCTGCTGGCCCTGGGCGTCGCGCTCGCCTCGACCGAGGCGGGCCAGACGTTCTTCGGTCTCGTGGGCGCGCGCATCGACGACCTCACCTCCTGGGTCCGCGGCCTCTTCGGAGGCGGGGCATGAGGACCCATCGGACCGACGGAGAGACCACCTCGTGATCGACTTCCGCTACCACCTCGTCTCGCTCATCTCGGTGTTCCTCGCGCTCGCGGTGGGAATCGCGCTGGGCGCCGGTCCGCTCAAGGAGACGATCGGCGACACGCTGACGGGCCAGGTCGACCAGCTGCGCACCGAGAAGGACGAACTGCGCACGCAGCTCGACGCGACATCCGGTGACCTGTCCGACGCACGCGAGTTCATCGACGCGTCGGGTCCCGCCCTGCTCGCGGGAGCCCTCGAGGGCCGACGCGTGGCCGTCGTGGCCCTCGGTGAGGTCCCGGAGGGCGAGCGCACGGCGATCGACGACCGTCTCGCACAGGCCGGGGCGACCGTCACCGCACACGCCGCGCTGACGGATGCCTGGTACGACCCGGACGTGCGCTCGTTCCGCAGCGCGCTCGTCGGCCTCCTGCTCGAGAACCTCGACCCGGCACCGGCCGACGGCGCGACCCTCGACGAGCAGCTCGCGCAGGCACTCGTGCAAGGGCTCACCGGCGCCGACCCGGCCTCGCCCGACGCGCTGACCGCGGACGCGGCGAATGTGCTGGCGATCCTGTCCCAAGGTGACAACCCGATGATCACCCTCGAGGACCAGGTCGTCACCGGCGCCGACGCGGTGGTCGTGCTGGGAGTCCCGGTCGAGCCCGCGGCGCAGGTCGCCCCGACGCCGACTCCCGGCACGGACGACGCTGCCTCCGACGACGTCCTCGCCGCGCAGATCGCGGTGCTCACCGCCGCGCAGGACCTCTCCGAGGGTGCGGTGCTGGCCGACGGCCAGCGCGGCAACGGCAGCCTGGTCGACGCGGTGCTCTCACAGGACGCGCTCGCCTCGAGGCTCACGACCGTCTCGGGCGCCGACGAGGTCACCGGGCAGATCTCGACGCCGCTCGCGCTGGCCGCACGGATCGCCGGGACCAACGGGCACTACGGCTTCGGCGACGACGAGTCCCCGATCCCGCCGGTCGTCGAGCTCGCGCCGGTGGACCGCACGCCGGTCTCCACGCCCGAGAACCCCGACGGCGAGAGCACCGACGGTCAGACGGCCGACGCCGAGGCGACCCAGGACGCGGGGAGCGGGGGATGAGCGCCGGGCGCTGGCTCGGCGCCGCGGCGACGGCACGTGCCGTCACCTCGATCGCCCGCGCGGTGCTCGAGGAGCACGCCCCGGGCGGTCAGCAGCGCTGGCTGCGCACGAACCATCGCGGCGAGGCCGTGAGCATGCTCGAGGGCCCGGCCGTCGCCGCCGGGGTCGTCGCGGGGGCCGTGCTGACCGCGCCGACCGCGCGGGCCGCGGCCGCCGTCGGCATCGCGACCGTCTCGGGTGCCGCGTTCGGGATCGTCGACGACCTCGCCGAGGACCTCGAGGACCGGCGCAAGGGCCTGCGCGGGCACCTCGGTGCGCTCGCGCAGGGCAGGGTCACCACCGGTGGCCTCAAGGTGCTGGGAATCGGTGCGGGAGCACTGCTGGCGGCGGCGATCGCGACGCCGCTCACGGCTCCCGGCGGCGGCCGCCGCGGTCTGCTCTCCTGGGGGACGGACGTCGCCCTGTCCGGTGCGCTCATCGCGTCCAGCGCGAACCTGGTCAACCTGCTGGACCTGCGTCCCGGGCGTGCCCTGAAGGCCGCCTCGATCGCCGCGGTACCGCTGAGCGTCGCCCCGGGTGCGGGCGGACCGGCAGCGGCGGCGGTGATCGGTGCCTCGGCTGGCGCCGTCGACCTGGACCTCGCGGAGACCGACATGCTCGGCGACGGCGGTGCCAACGCCCTGGGCGCGGCGCTCGGCTCGTCGCTCGTGCTCAGCGCGCCGCGAGCCGTGCGGCTCGCGGCGCTCGCGGCGACGGTGGGTCTGACCGTCGCGAGCGAGAAGGTCTCCTTCACGACCGTGATCGAGTCGACACCCGTGCTGCGAGACATCGACCGGTGGGGCCGCCGGCCGGTGCACGCGCCGGCACCGAGCGCGTGAGCCCCGCCGCTCGCCGCGCGCTGAGCGGGCTGGCCGGCGCGGCGGCGATGATCGCCGCGGTGACCGTGCTGTCTCGCCTGCTCGGCTTCGCTCGGTGGCTGCTGCAGGCGTCCGAGGTCGGTCCGGGCGCGATCGGTGACGCGTACAACTCGGCCAACCTGCTGCCGAACGTCTTGTTCGAGGTCGCGGCGGGTGGTGCGCTCGCCGGTGCCCTGGTGCCGCTGCTGTCCGGTCCGATCGCTCGCGGCGACCGGCGCGAGGTCGAGCGCACCGCCTCGGGCGCGCTCGGCTGGACCCTGCTGGTGCTGACGCCGCTCGCGGCGCTGCTCGCGCTCGCCTCGACGCCCATCGCCGACGCCCTGGCGAACACGCCGGACCAGGTCGCCCTGCTGCGGTTCTTCATCCTCGTCTTCAGCGTGCAGGTCCCGATGTACGGCGTCGCGGTGCTGCTCTACGCGGTGCTGCAGGCGCACAAGCGGTTCTTCTGGCCGGCGTTCGCCCCCGTGATCTCCTCGCTCGTGGTCATGGCGGCCTACGTGGTCTACGGCTCGCTCGCGCACGGTGAGCAGTCCGACCCGGCGCTCCTCGACCCCGGAGCGCTCGACGCGCTGGCCTGGGGCACGACGCTCGGGGTGGCGGCGATGTGCCTGCCGATGTTCGTCCCGGTGCACCGACTCGGAGTACGTCTGCGACCGACCCTGCGCTTCCCGCCCGGGGTCGGCGCGCGGCTGCGGCGGCTCGCGCTGGCCGGGGTGAGCGCGGTGGCCGCGCAGCAGCTCGCGCTGCTCGTCGTCATGAAGGTCTCCTGGTGGGAGCCGTACGCCGACGAGGGCACCTTCACCCGGTTCCTCTACACGCAGCAGGTCTACCTGCTGCCGTACGCCGTGCTCGTCGTGCCGCTCGCCACGTCGTCCTTCCCCAGGATCGCCGCGCGTGTCTCGGCGGCCGACGTCGCGGGATTCGCGCGGATGGCGGCCGTGACGACCCGCGGCGTGCTGATCGCCGCAGCTGCCGGTGTCGCGGCCGTCCTCGCCGCCGCCTCCGCGGTGGCGACGGTGTTCTCTGACGTCGCCGACGACGCCACGGTCGCGGTGGAGATGGGGCCGGCGCTGACCTGGATGATGCCGGGCCTGATCGGGTTCGCCCTGCTGTTCCACGTCTCGCGCACGCTGTACGCGCTCGAACGTGGGCGACTCGCGGTAGCGGCGAACGTGGTCGGCTGGGGCGTGTTCGCGGTCGCCTCGGTGATCCTCGTGCGCGCACAGGCGCCCGCCGGTGGCGCGGTCGTCGCGATCGGTGCTGCCTCGAGCATCGGCATGCTCGCGGGCGGTGGCAGCGCCCTCGCGCTGCTGCGTCAGGCCGGAGGGCCTCGCGTGCTCGGGGGCGTGCTGCGCACTCTCCTCGTGCTCGTGGCCGGCACCGGAGTCGGCGCGGTGACGGGACGCTGGGTGGCCGACACGGTGCAGAGCGTCGCAGGGCACGGAGTGTGGACAGCCGTCGGAGCGGGGGCCGGCGGAGCCGTCGTCGCGGTGGTCGCGGTGGCCGGTGCGGTGGCTCTCGGCGACCGTCGGACGGCGATCGAGGTCGTGCGCGTCGAGCGCACGCCCGTGCCCGCACCGAACGCGGCGCCCGACGTGGCTCAGGAGTAGCTGGGTCACGTGCCGCAATCGGGTGGCAGTGGCCCGACTCACCGCGTCGACCCGCCTCACCAGCGCGGTCGTCGGGTAGGCTGGAATCCCGTGACAGAGCGCGCGCACCGACTCACCGGGCGGTCGGACCATCTGACCCGGCACATCTTCGTCACCGGGGGAGTTGCCTCCTCTCTCGGCAAGGGCCTGACGGCGAGCAGCCTCGGCCGTCTCCTTCGCTCGCGTGGCCTGACGGTCACGATGCAGAAGCTCGACCCGTACCTCAACGTCGACCCCGGGACGATGAACCCGTTCCAGCACGGCGAGGTCTTCGTGACCGACGACGGTGCCGAGACGGACCTCGACGTCGGCCACTACGAGCGCTTCCTCGACGTCGACCTCGTCGGTTCCGCGAACGTGACGACCGGCCAGGTGTACTCCCAGGTGATCGCGAAGGAGCGTCGCGGTGAGTACCTCGGTGACACCGTGCAGGTCATCCCGCACATCACCGACGAGATCAAGGCGCGGATGCGGGCGCAGGCGGCTCCTGACGTCGACGTCATCATCACCGAGATCGGTGGCACCGTCGGCGACATCGAGTCGCTGCCCTTCCTCGAGGCAGCCCGTCAGGTGCGCCACGACCTCGGCCGGGACAACGTCTTCTTCCTGCACGTCTCGCTCCTGCCGTACATCGGCCCGTCGGGCGAGCTCAAGACCAAGCCCACGCAGCACTCGGTCGCCGCGCTGCGCAGCATCGGTATCCAGCCCGACGCGATCGTCCTGCGCGCGGACCGCGACGTGCCCGACAGCATCAAGCGCAAGATCGCGCTGTTCTGCGACGTCGACACCGAGGGCGTGGTCACGGCCAAGGACGCGCCGAGCATCTACGACATCCCGCGCGTGCTGCACTCCGAGGGGCTCGACGCCTACGCCGTGCAGCGCCTCGGCCTGCCTTTCCGCGACGTCGACTGGAGCGGCTGGGACGAGCTGCTCAAGCGCGTGCACCAGCCTGCTCACCGGGTGGAGATCGCGCTCGTCGGCAAGTACATCGACCTGCCGGACGCCTACCTGTCGGTGACCGAGGCCCTGCGCGCCGGAGGCTTCCACCACGACGCGAAGGTGGTCATCCGCTGGGTCTCGTCGGACGACTGCCAGACGCCCGCGGGTGCGCAGTCGGCGCTCGAGGGCGTCGACGCGATCCTGGTGCCCGGCGGCTTCGGCGTGCGCGGCATCGAGGGCAAGCTCGGCGCGTTGCGATGGTCGCGGGAGAACGGCGTCCCGACGCTGGGGATCTGCCTCGGTCTGCAGTGCATGGTCATCGAGTACGCGCGCAACGTCCTTGGCCTCGAGGGTGCGTCGTCGTCGGAGTTCGACGAGAACCCGGCGCACCCTGTCATCGCGACCATGGCTGAGCAGCTCGCGATCGTGGGCGGCGGCGGCGACCTCGGCGGCACCATGCGGCTGGGCGCCTACGACGCGATCCTTACGCCGGGTTCGGTCGTCGCGGAGACCTACGGTGCGACCCGCATCTCCGAGCGGCACCGCCACCGGTACGAGGTGAACAACTCCTACCGTGAGCAGCTCGAGGAGGCCGGCCTGGTGGTCTCGGGCGTCTCGCCCGACACCTCGCTCGTCGAGTTCGTCGAGCTGCCGCGTGAGGTGCACCCGTACTACGTGTCGACGCAGGCGCACCCGGAGTTCAAGTCCCGCCCGAACCGCGCGCACCCGCTCTTCGCCGGGTTGGTCGCGGCGGCGCTCGCGCGTCAGGACGAGAGCTGACCGGTCCGGCGCTCGGCGCTGACGTCCCGGCCGAGGACGCCGCGACCCAGCGCACGGTGGTGGAGCACGAGGTCGTGTACGAAGGGCGGGTCTGGGACCTCGCCCGCGACGTGGTCGACCTCGGTGAGTCGCGGGTCGTGCGCGAGTACGTCGCGCACCCGGGCGCGGTCGCGGTCATCGCGCTCGACGACGACGACCGCGTGCTCCTGCTCTCGCAGTACCGTCATCCGGTCGCTCACGTGCTGTGGGAGCCACCCGCGGGGCTGCTCGACGTGCCCGGGGAGGACCCGGTGCGTGCGGCTGCGCGCGAGCTCGCCGAGGAGGCCGACCTGGTCGCGGGGCGGTGGTGGCGGCTCGTCGAGTTCTTCACCACGCCCGGCGGCTCGTCCGAGCGCATCACCGTGTTCCTGGCGCGCGACCTGTCCCCGGTGCCCGAGGCTGCCCGCTACGTGCGCGAGGACGAAGAGGCCGGCATGGTCGCCCGGTGGGTGCCGCTCGACGAGGCGGTCGCCGGCGTCCTCGGTGGTCGGTTCGCGAGCCCGACGACCACGGCCGGTGTGCTCGCCGCGGCCGCCGCACGTGCCCGCGGCTGGGACACGCTCGAGATCGCCCACCCCTGAGCACAGGACGTCGCGAGTGCCGGTGCGCCCCGCGGGGCACACCGGCACTCCGCGTCAGCGGCTCGTGCTGCGCCGGTACTGCAGGTTCGCGATCGGGATGAAGACCGCGAGGATGATCACCGTCCAGATCAGCGTGTAGAGCGCGGCGTTCTGCAACGGCCAGGACGTCGGCTCCGGCACCCCGGCGGGGATGTTGCCGAAGAGCTCGCGGGAGGCCTGCGTCACGGCGGAGACGGGGTTCCACTCGGCGAACGTCTGCAGGACCTTGGGCAGCGTCTCGAGCGGGACGAAGGTGTTGGCGACGAACGTGAGCGGGAAGATCACGATGAACGTCGCGTTGTTGAACACCTCGACGCTGGGCACCAGCATGCCGAGCCAGGCCATGATCCACGACACGGCGTAGGCGAAGACGATCAGCAGCACGAAGCCGGCGATCGCCTCGGCGACCGAGCTGTGGATCGCCCAGCCGACGAGCAGCCCGGTCAGCGACATGACGACCAGCACGAGGACGTTGTTGACGACGTCGGACAGCGTGCGTCCTGTCAGCACCGCCGAGGGGGCCATCGGCAGGGACCGGAAGCGGTCGATGATGCCCTTCTTGACGTCCTCGGCGAGCCCCGCGCCCGTGATCGTGGCCCCGAAGATGACGGTCTGCGCGAAGATCCCCGCCATGAGGAACTCGCGGTAGGCGCCCGGGTCGGCGCCACCCGGGACCTGGATCGCGCCCCCGAACACGTAGGCGAACAGCAGCACGAACATGATGGGCGACAGCGTCGTGAAGACCAGCAGGTCGGGGACGCGCTTGATCTTGATGATGTTCCGCTTGGCGACGACGTGCGCATCGCTCAGCACGGTCGGGACCGGCATTTACGCGTCTCCCTTCGACTCGGTCTCGTCGTCCTCGGCCGGACGTCCCGTCAGCGTGAGGAACACGTCGTCGAGGGTCGGCCGGCGCAGCCCGACGTCGTCGAGCGCGATCCCGGCGTCGTCGAGGACGCGCAGGGCCTCGGTGAGCGTGCGCGCACCGCCGGTGACCGGCATGAGCAACGAGCGCCGACCCGGCTCGAGCGTCGCCTTGCCCACGCCGAGCGGCTCGAGCAGCGCCGCCGTCCGCTCCAGCGTGGTCTCGTCGGCCACCGTGAGCTCGAGGCGCTCGCCGCCGACCTGCAGCTTGAGCTCGTCCGCCGTGCCCTGGGCGATGACCTTGCCGTGGTCGATCACGACGATGTCGTCCGCCAGGACGTCGGCCTCCTCGAGGTACTGCGTGGTGAGCAGGAGAGTCGTGCCGCCCGCGACGAGCGTCTGGATGACTTCCCACATGTCGGCGCGACCCCGCGGGTCGAGGCCTGTGGTCGGCTCGTCGAGGAAGATGACCGGCGGGCTCGCGACGAGCGCACCCGCGAGGTCGAGGCGGCGGCGCATGCCTCCCGAGTACGTGCGGGAGGGCCGGTCCGCCGCGTCCTCGAGCCGGAACTGCGCGAGCAGCTCACGCGCTCGCTCGCGCGCCTTGGCCTTGCCGAGGTGGTAGAGCCGCCCGATCATCTCGAGGTTCTCGTACCCCGTGAGGTACTCGTCGACCGCGGCGTACTGACCCGACAGCCCGATCCGGCGCCGCACGGCCCGAGGCTCGCGCAGGACGTCGAGCCCTGCCACCTCGGCGCTGCCGGAGTCGGGTTGCAGCAGCGTGGTCAGGATGCGCACGGTGGTGGTCTTGCCGGCCCCGTTCGGACCGAGCAGGCCCAGGACCGTCCCCTGGGGGACGGTGAGGTCCACCCCGTCGAGCGCGACGA
Source organism: Actinomycetes bacterium (assembly GCA_023432565.1). GTDB lineage: Bacteria > Actinomycetota > Actinomycetes > Actinomycetales > Cellulomonadaceae > Cellulomonas. Next base: position 16,905 of record JAEYUL010000116.1, read on the forward strand.
CGTCCTTGTACGTCTTCACGAGCCCGCGGGCGACGACGGCAGCGGGCGTCGGGGTGCCGGGCGGCGCGGCCAGCCCGGTCGCGGAGTGCCGGCCCACGGGCCGGTCCGAGCGGTCATCGGTCATGCCGCGACTGTAGGGCTCACGTCCGACACGCCACACCCCTTATCGGGGTATCTGCCCCCCCGGGAGCGTCAGTGCGCGGCCGCCACCGGCGCGTCGGGCTGCGCGGGCGTCGCGTCGCCCGCGGTCGTGCTGCGCACCCGCGTGGCCAACCACACCCGCGCGCCGGCCGCCGCGAGCAGGGCCGCACCGACGAGGTGCAGGTTCACGAGCGCGATCGGCAGGCCGGTCGCCGTCTGCACGTACCCGATGACGGCCTGCGCGAGCGACAGCGCGAGCAGCAGGAGGCCCGCGCGGTGCGTCGGCCCGGCGACGTCGCCGCACGGCCCGCTGCGCCGGGTGCGCCACAGCAGTGCGAGCAGGACGGCGACGAAGGCCCACACCGCCGCGGCGTGCACCTTCGCCATGAGCATCGGGTCGACGGCGAGGCGGTAGCCGACCTCGTCGTCGCCCGAGTGGGGACCCGCGCCCGTGGTCATCGTGCCGAGCACGAGCACCACACTGAGGATCACGGCGAGCGCGTGCGCGAGCCTGCGGGCGACCTGGTCGATCACGACGACCGGTCCGTCGTGGCCCTCGTCGTGTCGCTGCAGCAGGACGAGCGAGCCGGCGACGAGCACCATCGAGACCAGGAAGTGCAGCGAGACCAGGATCGGCGGGAGCTCGAGCAGGACGAGGACGCCGCCGATGACGGCCTGCGCGACGACGCCCCCGACGGGGAGCCAGCCGAGCCGCCGGTAGGAGAGCGCACGGCCGCGGTCGGGCCACACCACTGCGGCGACGGCGACCGCGGCGGCGGCCAGGACGAACGTCATGAGCCGGTTCCCGAACTCGACGAACACGTGGTACGTGGTGGCGTCGTGCACGACCGGGACGAAGCTGCCAGGCTCGCACTGGGGCCACGTCGAGCACCCGAGGCCGGACGCCGTCAGCCGCACGGCGCCCCCGGTCCCCACGATCGCGATCTGGAGCACCAGGTTCACCACGAGCACGGCGCGTGCGTGCCGCTGCAGCCAGCCCAGCAGGGCGGAGCCACCACGACGCAGTGCGGCGCCGCGCGTGCGATCGGACGTGGTGTCAGGAGGGCTTGCGCTCACGGGCCAAGCCTAGGCTGCGGCGCGGCCGCGCGGTCACGCGCTCACGTGCGGCACCGGTGTGACGTCGGACCTCCTCGCGGCGCACCGGCGCGCGTGCCCCCAGGGGGTCGGTGCCGCCCCGGCGGTGGCGGAGTGACCGAGGATCCGCCTTGGCGGTCAGTGCCAGCGGAACAGTCGCGCGGCGCCCCAGCCGAGCGCGGCGGTCCACCCGACCAGCACGACCACCGACCACGCGGGCAGCGAGCCGGTCTGGAACGCGCCCCGCATCGCCTCGCCGAGCGCGCCCGACGGCAGCAGCACCGCCACGTGCGCCAGAGCCCCCGGCAGTCGGTCGGCGGGCACGATGACGCCCCCGGCGAAGGCCAGCAGGAGCAGGACGAGATTGGCGAGCGCGAGCACCGCCTCGGCGCGCAGCGTCCCGGCCACCAGCAGTGCGAGCGACGTGAACGCCGCGGTGCCCAGGAGCAGCGCGACGAGCGCGAGCGGCACACCCACCGCCGACGGTCTCCACCCGAGCGCGACCGCGGTCAGGCCGATGGCGAGCACCTGCACGACCTCGACGACGAGCACGCCGAGCACCTTTCCCGCGAGCAGCCCTCCGCGCCCCAGCGGCGTCGTCGACAGGAGCCGCAGCACGCCGTTGCGTCGGTCGAACGCCGAGGCGATGGCCTGCGAGGTGAACGACGAGGTCATCACCGCGAGCGCGAGGACGCCGGGGGTGAAGAAGTCGATCCGGCTCATGCCCGCGGTGTCGACGTCGATCGCGTCGACGCGCACGAGCCCGACGAGGGTGAGCACCGGGACGACGACGGTGACCAGCAGCTGCTCGCCGTTGCGCAGGATGGCGCGCGCCTCGAACCCGGTCTGCGCGAGCACCCGGGTGCGGCGCGGCGCCGCTGCGGGCGTCCCTGCGCTCATCGCAGGCTCCGTCCCGTCAGGTCGAGGAAGACGTCTTCGAGCGTGCGGCGGCCGACGGTCAGCCGGGTCGCGAGCACGCCGTGCTCCGCGAGCCACGCGGTCAGCGCCGCGACCGTCGACGGGCCGACCGCTCCGACGACCGTGTAGGAGCCGGGGGAGACCTCGGTGACGACGAGTGAGGGAGCCTGCGGACGCGACAGCGCGGCGGCGAGCTCGGCGACGCCCAGACCCGCGGGGGCGTCGAGCCGGAGCGTCCGGTCGTCGCTCGACGAGACGAGGCTGCGCACCGAGCCCTGGGCGATCACGCGGCCGCCGTCCACGATCACGACCTGGTCGGCGAGGTCCTCGGCCTCGTCCATGAGGTGCGTGGTCAGCACGACGGCGACGCCCTCGTCGCGCAGCTCGCGCACGAGCTCCCACACGGCGTGGCGTGACTGCGGGTCCATCCCGGCGCTGGGCTCGTCGAGGAACACGACCTGAGGCCGGCCGACGACGGCCGCGGCGAGGGCCAGGCGCTGGCGCTGGCCGCCGGACAGGCGCCGCACGGTCGTGCGCGCGAACGACCCGAGCCCGAGCCGCTCGGTGAGCTCGGTGAGCGAGCGAGGCGCGGCGTACATGCGGGCCACGTGCTGCAGCATCTGGCCTGCCGGGACGCCGGTGGGAAGGCCGCCGTCCTGGAGCATCACGCCGACACGGGGCCGTAGCGCGGCAGCGTCCTCGTGCGGGTCGAGGCCGAGCACGCGCACGATCCCGCCGTCGGGCTTGCGCAGCCCTTCGCAGCACTCGATGGTCGTGGTCTTGCCCGCGCCGTTCGGTCCGAGCACCGCGGTGACGGCACCCGGCCGGGCCACGAGCTCGAGGCCGTCGACGACGGCGCGCTCCCCGTAGCGCTTGACGAGCCCCGTGACCTGCACGGCGTGCTCGAGGACGTCGGATGCGGGCACGGTCGAGCAGTCTAGGTGCGCCGCGCACGTCAGCCGTCGAGGGTGGGCGACCTCACAGCCGTCGAGGGCGGCTTCGAAGGCTTGCCTTGCTTGCCAAGACTGAATTTGGCAACAACCATGTTGCCGAATGAGTCGCCGGGCTGCTGCGTGTCACCGTGCACGAACGGACCGGTGTCGAGGGACACACCGGACGGCCGCTGGGCCGGCGCCCCGCAGGGGCGTGCGCGCTCGCCGAGCGCCGTACCGGGAGCGGAACGGCCCGGGAGGTGAGATGAGCGCAGCACTGCACGACGGGCGTGCCGCCGCCACGCACGCGCCATCGGTCCCTGGGCCCGAGGACTCCAGCGAGGCCAGCACGCGCCAGCGTGTGCTGCAGCTCGTCGCCGGCGAAGGCCCGATCGCTGCCGCCGAGCTGGCCGCGCGTCTCGACCTGACCCCCGCGGCGATCCGACGGCACCTCGGTGTCCTGGAGAGCAGCGACCAGATCGCCGTGCACGACGGCACGGGCCACGGCCCTGCGCGTCGTGGCCGGCCCGCGCGCCGCTACGTCGTCACCGCTCAGGGGCAGAGCGCCCTGTCGCACCGGTACGCCGAGATCGCGGCGCAGGCCCTGCGCTTCCTCGCCGAGACGGCGGGCACCGACGCGGTCGAGCACTTCGCCGCGCAGCGGGTCGCCGAGCTCGAGGCTCGTCTGGCGCCGGCACTCGACCGTGTCCCGCAGGACGACGTCGCCGGGCGGACCGAGGTGCTCGCCCACGAGCTGTCGGCCGACGGCTATGCCGCCACCGCCCGGACCGTGCCCGGCCGGCACGCGGTCCAGCTGTGTCAGGGCCACTGCCCGGTGCAGGACGTCGCCCACGAGTTCCCGCAGCTGTGCGAGGCGGAGGCGCGGGCGTTCTCGCGCCTGCTCGGCGTGCACGTGCAGCGCCTCGCGACGCTCGCCGCCGGCGGCCACGTCTGCACCACGAACATCCCGGTCACGGTCACGCCGACCGCCGACCGCACGACCGGCACGAACCCCCCTGTGCTCGCCCCGGAAGGAACGAACGCATGAGCGCACCCACGCAGGACCCGGCACAGCCGATGACGCAGGACGAGGCGATCGCCTCGATCGGCACGTACAACTACGGCTGGCACGACCCGGACACCGCGGGTGCGACCGCGCGCCGTGGCCTGTCGGAGGAGGTCGTGCGGGAGATCTCCCGGCTCAAGAACGAGCCGGAGTGGATGCTCAAGACGCGCCTGAAGTCGTTGCGCATGTTCGAGAAGAAGCCCATGCCCTGGTGGGGCGCGGACCTGTCCGGCATCGACTTCGACAACATCAAGTACTTCGTCCGGTCGACGGAGAAGCAGGCGGCCAGCTGGGACGACCTGCCCGAGGACATCAAGAACACGTACGACCGCCTGGGCATCCCCGAGGCCGAGAAGCAGCGCCTGGTCGCAGGTGTCGCCGCGCAGTACGAGTCCGAGGTCGTCTACCACCAGATCCAGGAGTCGCTCGAGGAGCAGGGCGTCATCTTCCTCGACACCGACACGGGTCTGCGCGAGCACCCCGAGATCTTCGAGCAGTACTTCG
>JAEYUL010000020.1 GCA_023432565.1 Actinomycetes bacterium
GCCCGGTGCCGCGCCCCCGAGCATCCCGCCCGCCGGCGGCGCGAGCCGGTCGGCTCCGCCGAGCGCGTGGGCGCCGTCGGAGCCCGCCGGTGGTGGCGCACCGCCCGCGGCCCCGCAGCAGCAGCCCGTGCCCGTGCTCCCGGCGACGATCCCTCCCGGAGGCGGTGCGTCGTGGTCGTCGGAGACGGGTGGTGACGGGGGTTCGGGCGACGACTTCGGGTCGGTCATCGGTGAGATCCGCGAGGAGCCGCCCGGACGCCGGTCGTTCGACCCCACCGCGCTCGTCCTGACCGTCGTCGGGCTCGCGGTCGTCATCGGCGTCGTGCTGGCGTTCCGGGCGCTGTTCTCCTCGCTCGACACGGGGACGCCGGGTCCGCGCCCGGTCGCGACGAGCACGCAGGAAGCCACCCCGGGTGCCGACGACGCCCCGTCGGCTGACGCGTCCGCCGAACCGTCCGGCGAGGCGACGACGCCCGTCTCGACCGCGCCGCCCGTCATCAAGTCGGCGACGAGCGTCGACCCGTCCGACGACGACGGCGAGCACGAGGAGGCGGTGGCGCGCGCCTTCGACGGCGACACCTCGACGTACTGGTACACGATGACCTACCAGCAGCCGAACTTCTCCGGGTTCAAGGACGGGGTCGGCTTCGTCATGGTGCTCGAGGAGCCGGCGCTGGTCAGCACGGTGACGCTCAAGACGAACTCCACGGGCGGGCACGTGGAGGTCCGCACCAGCGGCTCGGACGACCCCAGCGGCGGGACGCTGCTCGCGTCGGGCGAGTTCGGGCCCGAGGTGACGTTCGACCTGGACCCGCCGACCGAGCTCGACCGGATCACGCTGTGGATCACGGACCTGCCGACCGCCGCGGACGGCGCGTTCCGGCTCGAGCTCACCGAGGTGGAGCTCGGCTGAGCACGCCCGTCCACAGGCGGAGCGGCTCGCGTCGTCCGGAACATATCCGCCCTACGATCGGTTGAGTGCGACAGCCCGCCGGGACACCGGCACCACCGACCTCTCGAGGAACACCCCGTGACCGACACGTCCATCCGTGAGCTCGTCATCGTCGGTTCCGGCCCCGCCGGATACACCGCCGCGATCTACGCGGCTCGCGCCGGCCTGGCTCCGCTGGTCGTCGCCGGGTCCGTCACCGCGGGCGGCGCGCTCATGAACACCACCGAGGTGGAGAACTTCCCGGGCTGGCCCGAGGGCATCCAGGGCCCCGAGCTCATGGAGAACCTCCAGCGGCAGGCGGAGAAGTTCGGCGCCGAGGTGCTGTGGGACGACGCGACGTCGCTCTCGCTGACCGGCCCGGTCAAGGAGGTCACCGTCTCCGACGGCACGACGTACCGCGCCAAGGCGGTCATCCTCGCGACGGGGTCGGCGTACCGTGAGCTGGGGCTCGAGGACGAGAAGCGCCTCTCGGGCCGCGGCGTCTCGTGGTGCGCGACCTGTGACGGGTTCTTCTTCAAGGACCAGGACATCCTCGTCGTCGGCGGCGGTGACTCCGCCGTCGAGGAAGCCACGTTCCTCACCCGGTTCGGCCGCAGCGTGACCCTCGTGCACCGTCGCGACCAGCTGCGGGCCTCCAAGATCATGGCGGACCGCGCCGCTGCCGACCCGAAGATCTCGTTCGCCTGGAACAGCGAGGTCGTCGGCATCGAGGGCGAGTCCAAGGTGACGGGCGTGACCCTGCGGGACACGGTGACGGGCGAGACCCGCGCGGTCGAGGCCGGTGCCGTGTTCGTCGCCATCGGCCACGTGCCGCGCACCGAGCTGGTCCTGGGTCAGGTCGAGCTCGACGAGAACGGCTACATCCAGGTGGAGGGCCGGTCGACGCGGACCAACCTCGAGGGTGTCTTCGCGTGCGGCGACGTCGTCGACCACACCTACCGGCAGGCGATCACCGCCGCCGGCTCGGGATGTGCCGCGGCGCTCGACGCGCAGCACTTCCTGGCTGCGCTCGGCGACACGGTCGACCCGCTGGTGCCCACCGCGGTGCCGGTGCTCGTGGAGGACGCGCGATGAAGGACGTGACCGACGAGACCTTCGCGGCAGAGGTGCTCGAGTCCGAGCTGCCCGTCGTCGTGGACTTCTGGGCGCCGTGGTGCGGACCGTGCCGCATGGTCGCCCCCGTCCTGGCCGAGCTGGCGACGCAGTACGAGGGCCGTGTCAAGATCGTGAAGGTCAACTCCGACGAGAACCCCGGCGTGGTCGGCGACTACGGGATCGTCTCGATCCCGACGCTGAACATCTACTCCGGGGGTGAGCTCGTCAAGCAGCTCATCGGCGCGCGCCCCAAGGCGACCTACGCTCAGGAGATCGAGGCGCTCCTCGGTTCCTGAGCCGTCGCGACGCGGCCCCAGCCGGGAGCGCCCAGGCGCATAACCACGCGGGTGCTCCCACGCTGCTGTGCCACACTGCGGACGTGACCTCAGAGCAGCAGTCCCGGCCGGAGACGTCGGGCACCCCCACGTCCTCGGCCGCCGGAACGCGGCTCGACCCCTGGCTCGGCTCCTATGCCGAGCGCACGCACGGCATGCGCTCGTCCGAGATCCGCGCCCTGTTCGCCGTGGCGAACCGTCCCGAGGTCGTGTCGCTCGCGGGCGGCATGCCGTTCCTCGACGGCCTCCCGCTCGAGACGTTGTCGCAGGTCGCGGCCACCGTTGTCGCCCAGCGAGGGCTCCAGGCCCTGCAGTACGGCTCCGGTCAGGGTGACGAGCGGCTCCGCGAGCAGATCCTCGAGGTGATGGCCCTCGAGCAGATCGCCGCGCACCCCGACGACGTCGTCGTGACGACCGGCTCGCAGCAGGCGCTCGACCTGGTCACGCGGGTGTTCATCGACCCAGGCGACGTGGTCGTCGCCGAGGCGCCGTCGTACGTCGGCGCGCTCGGGGTGTTCCGGGCGTACCAGGCGGACGTCGTGCACGTCGCGATCGACGAGCACGGCCTCATCCCGGCGGCGCTCGAGGAGAGCCTCGCCGCCCTCGCCGCCGCCGGGCGCCGTGCGAAGTTCCTCTACACCGTGCCGAACTTCCACAACCCCGCGGGCGTGTCGCTGGCGCTCGAGCGTCGGCCGCAGGTGCTCGAGATCGCCCGTCGCTACGGCGTCCTCGTCCTCGAGGACAACCCGTACGGCCTGCTCGGATTCGACCGCGAGCCCTGGCCCGCGATGCGGTCGATCGACGAGGACGGCGTCATCTACCTGGGCTCCTTCTCGAAGACCTTCGCCCCCGGCTACCGGATCGGCTGGGCCGTGGCGCCGCACGCGGTGCGCGAGAAGCTCGTGCTCGCCTCCGAGTCCGCGATCCTGTGCCCGTCGAACGCGTCCCAGATCGCCATCTCGTCGTACCTGTCGACGTGCGACTGGCGTAGTCAGGTCAAGAGCTACCGCGAGCTCTACCGCGAGCGACGCGACGCGATGATCGGCGCCCTGCAGGACTACCTCCCCGAGGCGTCCTGGAACGTGCCCGACGGCGGCTTCTACACCTGGGTGCGCCTGCCCGACGGACTCGACGCGCGCGACATGCTCCCGCGAGCGGTCACCGCGCGCGTCGCCTACGTGCCGGGCACCGCCTTCTACTACGACGGCAGCGGCACCGACCACATGCGGTTGTCCTTCTGCTATCCGACGCCCGAGCGGATCCGCGAGGGTGTGCGCCGGCTCGCCGGCGTCGTCTCGGGCGAGCGTGAGCTCGTCGAGCTGTTCGGCACCGCACCCGGTGCGGCGGAGGACGACGTCGCCTCCCCCGCTCCCGACGTGCCGTGACCTCGTCGGCACTCTCCTGCCGTCGCCGCGCGGCGGCCCGCACCTCGCTCGGAGCACTCTCGTGACCACGTCAGCGTCGTCCCCCGCACCTTCGACCGCGCGCGGCCCGGCAGGCGCCACCTGGCCGGCGGCCGGCCTGCCGGGGCGCGAGCCGCGGGTCGCGATCCTCGCGGGCGGTCTGTCGCACGAACGCGACGTGTCCTTGCGCTCGGGACGTCGCGTCGCCGAGGCGCTCCGCTCGGCCGGGGTCGACGTCAGCGTGCACGACGTCGACTCCGACCTGATCACCGCGCTGTCGGAGCTGCGCCCGGATCTCGTCTGGCCGGTGCTCCACGGCGCGAGCGGCGAGGACGGCTCGATGCGTGACGTGGTCCAGCTGCTCGGCCTGCGCCTGCTCGGCACCGGTCCCCGCGCCAGCCGCGCCGCGTGGAGCAAGTCCATCGCCAAGACGGTCGTGTCCCGCGCCGGCCTGGTGACGCCCGAGTTCGTGACGCTCCCGCAGTCGCTCTTCCGCGAGCTCGGCCCGGCGCGGATCCTGTCCGCGATCGTCGACCGGCTCGGGTTGCCCGTCGTCGTCAAGCCCACGCGTGGTGGGTCGGCGCTCGGGGTGTCGATCGTCCAGACGGCGGACGACCTACCGCGCGCGATGGTCGACTGCTTCGCCTACGCGGGTACGGCGCTGATCGAGCGTGCCGTCTCCGGTGTCGAGGTGGCGGTCTCGGTGGTCGACCTCGGCGACGGACCGATCGCACTTGCTCCTGTCGAGATCGTCACCGACGGACCGTACGACTACGACGCCCGCTACAACCCGGGTCGGGTCGAGTACTTCACGCCGGCGCGCCTGTCGGACTCGACGCGTGCCGAGGTCGAGCGCGTCGCTCTGGTCGCGCACCAGGCTCTCGGGCTGTCCCGCCTCTCGAGGACGGACCTGATCGTCGACGCCGAGGGTGTCGCTAACTTCCTCGAGGTCAACGTCAGTCCTGGGATGACCGAGACGTCGCTCCTGCCGCAGGCCGCGGAGGCTTCTGGCTACAACCTTGGATCCTTGTACCGATCCTTGGTGGAGGCCTCTCTCGCCGACTCGCCCGCTGGCCTGCAGCCGCTCACAGGGCCCTGATCGTCCCTCTTCACCCCTTGAGCAGCCCCGGGTCGTCGGGGGCGAGCGTCGCCAGGATCCGGTTCAGGTCCTGCACCGACGCGAACTCGACGGTGAGTCGGCCACGCGACTTGCCGAGCTGAACCTTCACGCGAGTGTCGAACCGGTCGGACAGCCGCGACGAGAGCTCGTCGAGCGCCTCGTTGCGGTGACCCGCTCGCGGCGCCTGACGCCGCGAGCCGGGCGCCGCGGTGTCACCGCCGAGCGCCACGATCTCCTCGACCGCGCGCACCGACAGGCCCTCCGCGACGATGCGCTGCGCGAGGCGTTCGATCGCCGCGCCGTCAGCGAGGCCGAGCAGCGCACGCGCATGCCCGGCCGACAGCACACCCGCCGCGACCCGGCGCTGCACGAGGGGCGGCAGCTTCAGCAGCCTCAACGTGTTGGAGATCTGCGGACGCGAGCGGTGGATGCGCGTCGCGAGCTCCTCGTGCGTGCAGCCGAAGTCGTCGAGAAGCTGCTGGTACGCCGCGGCCTCCTCGAGAGGATTGAGCTGGGAGCGGTGCAGGTTCTCGAGCAGCGCGTCCCGCAGCAGGTCCGCGTCGTCGGTCTCGCGGATGATCGCCGGGATGACGTCGAGGCCGGCGGCCTGCGTCGCCCGCCATCGACGCTCACCCATGATCAGCTCGTAGCCGTCGTCGACCACTCGCACGACGACGGGCTGCAGGACGCCGATCTCTCGGATCGAGCCGACGAGCTCGTCAAGGGCGTCCTCGTCGAACACGGTGCGGGGCTGGCGCGGGTTCGGCCTGATCGAGGCCACCGGCAGCTCGGCGAACCGAGCGCCCGGGACGGGCACGAGTCCGTCGACCTCGACCGCGCCGGAGGCACGCGCTGCGGCAGGCTCGGCCTCGACGACGAGACCCACGGAGCCGCCGTTGCCGTTGACGTGGGTGTCCGAGCCCTGCGCGGCGCTCGGGGCGTCCGCCGCCGGTGCGTTCGACGCCGACGCAGCGGCCTCGGCGTTCGCCTGCGCGACCCCCTCGGACTCGGCGGCGGTGGCCTGCGCACTCGTGCTCGTGGCATCCGACCGGTCGGGGAAGAAGACGTCCACTGGCCGGTCGCCGCCCGGAGCCTGCCGGCTTCCGTCGAGGCCGGCCGGGATCAGCGCCCCCAGGCCACGCCCCAGTCCCCGTCGCTTCTCGCTCATCGGTCCTCCTCCACGCCGCGCTCGGCGGTCGCGCTGCTCGATTGGGTCAGGGGTGCGGAAGCGGCGCCTCGCTCGGCGATCTCACGTGCCGCCTCGAGGTATGCCAAGGCGCCCGACGAGCCGGCGTCATACGTCATCACCGTCTGGCCGTAGCTCGGCGCCTCGGAGATGCGCACTGAGCGCGGCACGGTCGTGCGCAGGGTCCGATCAGGGAAGTGCTGGCGGACCTCGGAGGCCACCTGCTGCGCGAGGTTGGTCCGCGCGTCATACATGGTGAGCAGGATCGTCGAGACGTGCAGGTCGCGGTTGAGGTGCGCCTGGATGAGCTGGATCGTCTTGAGCAGCTGGCTCAGCCCCTCGAGCGCGTAGTACTCGCACTGGATCGGGATCAGCACTTCGCGCGCGACGACGAACGCGTTCACGGTCAGCAGACCGAGACTCGGCGGGCAGTCGACGAGGACGTAGTCGATGCGCTCAAGACCGTGGTCGATCCGCCACTGCAAGTACGTGTCGAGCGCGGAACGCAGGCGGGTCTCGCGAGCGACCATCGAGACGAGCTCGATCTCGGCGCCCGAGAGGTCGATCGTCGCCGGTAGACACCACAGGTTCGGGACGTCAGCGCTCTCCTGCACGGCGTCCGACATCGGCGCGCCCTCGACGAGCACCTCGTAGATCGAAGGTGTGCCTGCGCGGTGCTCGACCCCCAGCGCGGTGGAGGCGTTCCCCTGCGGGTCGTTGTCCAGCACGAGGACGTTGAGCCCGGACTGAGCCAGCGCCGCCGCGAGGTTCACGGTCGTCGTGGTCTTCCCGACGCCTCCCTTCTGGTTGGCGACGGTCACGATGCGCGTCTCCGCCGGGCGAGGAAAGCGCCTTCCCCGCAGCTCGATGCGGCGGCGCGCGTCCTGCTGCAGCTCGGCCATCAGGGGCGTGTCGTCCGTGACAGCAGGCAGGCTCTGCACGAGTGCGGCCCGCCTCTGCTCGTCGGGGTCGAGATCCACGTCGGTAGTCATGTCTCCGTCTGGGTCGTGCACGGGGGGTGGCGCCGCGGCGCCGCCCTCGTGGTCGGGTGGAGGCCCCCCTGCTTCCGGCACCATCGGCTGCGTTTCACGTGAAACGAGCGAAGCCGTGCCGTCGTGCTCATCTTCGTCGTCGCTCGTCGCGACGGGTCGTGCGGCGGAGCGTTCGAGGTCGCCGGCCTCCGCGTCGGTCTCCTCGACGACCGTGTCCCGCGTGTCCGTCGGGGCGATGCCCCAGGTCGCAGCCCATGCCGCGGCGCGGTCCCCGTTCAGCTCCGGCGCCGGCGCCGCGTCCTCCTGGGCTTGCGTCGTGGCGGCCGGGGCGTGCGTCTGCCGCGACGGCTCGCCGGTCGTGGGCACGCCGGGCGGAACCACGCTCCCCCCTCCGTGGAGGTCGTCAAGAGTCGCGCCCGGGCCTGAATCCTCCGCTTCGACCGCCGCGACGTCTGACGGGGCCGGCTCGGACGCCGCCCCTCCCTGCACGACGGGACCCCCGAGGGCGCCTGACGTCGGCGCGGCAGCGGTCAGCGTCGCGGCCGCACTGACGGGCTCGCTGCCCTCGTCGTCCGTGGCCGGCAGCGGCGCGACGGGATCCGGGACGGCGGTCTCTCCGGGCACCTGCCAGGCCGCCTCAGCCGGGACGGGCTGGGGCGTTCGACCATGCTTCCGCCTACCGAACACGCTTGCCCCCTTGGTGTACGGCGGTCACGACTCGGGTGGGCTCGACGCCGTCGAGCGTCGACACCTCTCGCACCTCGACCGCGCCCACGTGCGCGCGCCGTGCGGCGCTGCGCCCCTTGTCGATCTCCTCCTGCGCGCGCTCGCCCTTGAGCGCCACCAGCGTCCCGCCGGGCCGGATCAGTGGCATCGCCCAGCCGTAGAGCTTGTCGAGCGCCGCGACGGCCCGCGTGGTCACCGCGTCCGCCTGGAGGTCGAGGGCCTCCTGGGCGCGCGCTCGCCTGACCTCGACGTTCGTGAGCCCGAGCGCGCCCACGACCTCGCTCAGCCAGTCGGTCCTGCGCTCCATCGGCTCAAGCAGCACCACGTGGGCGTCCGGCACCATCGCCGCCACCACCACGCCCGGAAGGCCGGCGCCGCTCCCGAGATCGACGATCAGGCCGCTCGTCGGCAGGAACGGAACCGCCGCCGCAGAGTTGAGCAGGTGACGCTCCCACAGACGAGAGACCTCGCGCGGTCCGATCAGTCCTCTCAGCACGCCCTGGTCAGCGAGCATCTGGTGAAATCCGAGCACCGCAGGCCATGCCTGCCCGAAGAACTCGGGCAACCGGCTGTCACCGTCGAGCGGGTCGTGGAGCTCGGTGAGGTCGTCGCTGTTGCTCACGACGCCACACTCCGTTCCACGTGAAACCTCCACACGATTGCGTCGAGCGGCCACCCGGCTGCGCGAACGTCCCACCGTACCGGCTTGGCGGCCTCGCGTTCACGCTCACCCACACAACGGCCGCCCTAGTCTTCCTCGCCCCTCCTGGCGCCGTGTCGAAGCGTCGGACTGGCGGCGTGCCACCCACAGTCGCGTAGCGCCACGGCACCAGTGACGCTCTCGAGGCGACCGACGCGCCGCACGCTCCCACCGAGGCCGGCAGTGGCGAGGCGGAGCATGCCTGGACGCTCTGGGGGCGTCCGCCGGAGTTGCGCTCCGACGCCATCGCGCACCTACCGGGCGACGGACTGCGCGGCCATTGTGACTGCGGTGCCGTCCAGGTTCTCACCCGTCCCTGGGGCGGCACTTCGCGGGCCTGCACACCTCGCGCACCGTGCCCGGCCCTGTCGGCTCACCCAGGCCCCTCACCCACGCCCCCAGCCTGCGGGAGCCGCCGCCAGATGACCTTGCGCTCGCTCGCCGGTCGCCACTGCCCGACGCGGTCACCCGGCACGCGTCTTCAGCAGGTCTGGCGTCGCGACCGCAGGTGCGGGCAGCACGAGCACGGTTCGGCTCACCCACCACCCGTTCTCCGCCATAGCGCGCACCCGCGCGGTCGACGCCGAGCCTTCACGGGTCCGGGCACGGCGCGGGGTAACCTCTCCCGCGCGCGCGGCTGCGAGGTCCAGCTCGCAGCCACCGCTTCGGCGGTGCGCCGCGGCAGGTGCTGGGCATCGCAGACCCCCGCTGGGCCCCGATGGCGGCCAGCAGCCCGGCCCGGTCTCACGTGGAACATTGCAGGGGCGCCAAGCCCTTCAGATCTGCCGCAGGCGGCGCAGTGGCGCACTCCCCCCTGCCGCTCGTGGCAGTCGCCGTCTCCGGGCTGAGGGACGCGCGCTCCGCGGCCGCGAGGGCACCCCAAGGAGTCACACTCCCCCGATACGCAGCCCGACCAGGGCGCCCTGGTTTCACGTGGAACATCTGCCCGCTGATCGACCCGCCCGACCTCAACTCACCCCCGAACTCGATGTGCCGCGGTTCGAGCTGCCGGAGCGCACCGCGCTCACGCAGGGCTGTGCGTTCGGGTTGCGAGCACAGGGCTCCGTGGACCTCCCTCCGCGAGCCCACGCGAGCGAGCGCCGTGAGCGACGCGCGGGGGAGCGACGCGCGTCCCCCACCCAGGGACGCATGCGGCTCACGCGAACCTCGGGAGGCCACGCGCTTGCAGAAACCGCCACACCGCCATGGGCGGCATGGTGAGTGCGGGCCGACCTCCCTCCATGTTCCACGTGGAACATCCCTGCGGCGGCGGGTCGCGCCCCGACGGCTGCCTCCGCGCGCGGGCGTGGTGGTCGAGCGGTCACCCCCCGCGCGCGGGCTCGCACTCGACCAGACACGTCCCGCGCGCGGGCTCGCACCCAAGCAGTCACCTCCCGCGCTCGATCGCACTCAAGCAGTCACCTCCCGCGCGCGGGCTCGCACTCGACCAGACACCTCCCCCCGCGGGCTCGCACTCAAGCAGTCACCTCCCGCGCTCGATCGCACGCGCTTCGACTCGTCCGGTCACCAGTCGGAGATTGTCAGCCCCGCCGAGCGGCGCCAGTGTGCACCGGACGGGACGGGCCTCCTGACAGCCAACGTGGACAGCCTGTCGCCCCAGCGCCGACGACCGGACGTCACGGTCGAGCGGTCGTCTCCCGCGCGCAGCCCTCAAGGCCTGGTCAAGTCCCCGGGCGTGGTGTGTGACGGCTTCCGCGTGATCTTCGATCGTTCGGCGCTGAGCGCGGGGAGCTGGGGGTGGGTCACCTCCTGGGGGTCGGGGACGGCGGTGAGCCGGGACCGGCCTAGGACGTCCAGTGCGAGGTAGCGGCGTCCTTCTGCCCATTCATCGTGCTGCTCGGCCAGGACCGCGCCGACGAGTCGGATGATCGAGGTGCGGTCGGGGAAGATCCCGACGACGTCGGTGCGGCGGC
>JAEYUL010000193.1 GCA_023432565.1 Actinomycetes bacterium
GATCGCTTCGGCGAACGCACAAGAGAGTCCACACGTGGCGAACATCAAGTCCCAGATCAAGCGCATCCGCACCAACGAGAAGGCGCGCCTGCGCAACAAGTCGGTGAAGTCGGAGCTCAAGACGCACATCCGTCGCGTCCGCGAGGCCGTCGCCGGCGGCGACAAGGAGGCGGCCACCACCGCCCTGCAGACCGCGTCGAAGAAGCTCGACAAGGCTGTGAGCAAGGGCGTCATCCACGCCAACCAGGCCGCGAACAAGAAGTCGGCGCTCGCGAAGTCCGTCAACGCTCTCTGAGCCACGCACCACCCGCCTGCCCGGCGGACCACGAGGCGTCACCCGCACGGGTGGCGCCTCGTGGCGTCCTGGCCCGCCACGAGGCGCCGGCCATGCCCGGGCCCAGGGCCGGAACGCGGGAGAGCTCGACACTCCGGACGACTCGCCGATACGGCCACGAATCGTTTGCACCAGGCGATTTCCACCCGACGGATCTCCCGAACCCCACAGCGCGGTGTGGTCGAATGAGACTCGTGACCGACGACTTCGACGAAGCGGGCCTCAAGCGCCTCGCGGCTGCGGTCGATGAGGCGATCCCCGGACCACTGCGCTCCCAGTGGGAGGCGCACGTGTCCGCATCGCCCGTGCTCGTCGCGCGGCAGGGCATCTTCACGTCGTCGGGGCGACCGGTCGCGTACGAGTTCTCGTACCGTTCGTGCGACGGCCCCGCGGTCGGCGCCGCGCAGTGGAGCGCCCACCAGCACGAGCGCGCCACGGCCCACGTGCTGGCCGCGACGTTCGGCCGCGCCGAGCTCGAGCGCGTCGCCAACGGTCGCCTGCTCTTCGTGCGGTGCCCGCGCGCGTACCTCGTCGGCGACCTGCCCGTCCCCCGACGCCCCGATCGGCTGGTCATCGTCGTCCCGGACTCCGTGCCGATCGATGCGGAGGTCCTCGCGGGGGTGCGACGGCTGCGGACCGAGGGCTACCGGTTCGCCCTCCCGTCCTTCGTCAGCAGCCCGGCGCAGCGGCGCCTCCTCCCCCACGCCGACTACGTCAAGGTGGACGTGCGTGACCTCGACGTCGAGGGTCACCCCGTCGTCACGCTCGCGCGGTCGTACGGCGCGAGCCTCGTCGCCGAGTACGTCGAGACACCCGAGGCGATGGCCCACGCACGCGACCTCGGGCTCACCCTGTTCCAGGGCAACCTCCTCGAGCGCGCCGGCGTGCTCGACCGTGCCGGCGCACAGATCGTCGACTGACGCGGCAGTCGACGGACCGGGGACGAAACATGCCACACGAAACCGCGTCATGGACCGTGCACGCCACGCTCTCATCGGTTGTGAACGCTCACCCGACGGCACCGCGGCCCTCACCGCCTCAGGTGGCGCGCCAGCCGATCTGGTCGCCGGCCGGTGACCTGCACGGCTACGAGCTGCTCTACCGCACGTCGGACGGCACACCCGCCGGGGTCGACGGCTGGGACGAGGGCCGCCAGGAGGACGCGACCGAGGCGGTGCTCGCCCGGATCGCCAGCATGGACCTCGGCGACGCGCTCGCCTTCGTCAACGTCACACGCGGCTACCTCGTGGAGTCACGCACGCTCCCTCCGCACCGCGGGCAGCTCGTGCTCGAGGTGGTCGAGACCGTTCCCGCCGACGACGACTCGCTGGCCGGCCTGACCCGGCTGCGCGACGCGGGCTACCGGCTCGCGCTCGACGACTTCACGGCGTCGGCCGCGCAGCTCGCGATGCTGCCGTGGGCCGACTACGTCAAGATCGACTGCCGCGACCTGGTGCAGCACGGAAACGCCCTGGTCGAGCTCGCCCGCAGCGGCGGCGCACAGGTCGTGGCCGAGCGGGTGAGCGACCGAGCGCTCGTGGACCACTGCGTGTCGTGGGGGTTCGACCTGCTGCAGGGTGACGTCCTGGGTCCGGCCGCGACGCTGCGTGCCTGAGCGCTCAGCCCGGCCCTGAAGGCACGAGGCGCGGCCCGTCACGTACGGGATGCCGCCGCGACGCGCAGCACGGCGCGCTCGACCGCGAACTGCGGGTCCCGGCCCTCGCCCTTGACCTCGGCGTCCGCGGCGGCGACCGCACCGATCGCGGTCGCGAGTCCTTCGGGCGTCCACGTGCGCAGCTCACGCAGCGCACGGTCCACCTGCCACGGCGCCAGGCCGAGCTCGCGCAGTGCGCCCTGGCCCTTGCTCCGGGTGGCCGCGACCTTGGCGAGCGCGCGCAGCTTGGCCGCGAGCGCCGCGACGATCGGCACCGGATCCAACCCGGTGGCGAGCGCGTGCCGCAGCAGTGACACGGCCTGACCCGCGTCGCCCGTGACCGCCGCATCGGCCACCCGGAAGCCCGTCGCCTCGATGCGGCCCCCGTAGTAGCGCTCGACCGCCTCGACCCCGATGACCCCGCTCGTGTCCGCGACGAGCTGTGCACACGAGGCCGCGAGCTCACGCAGGTCGCTGCCGACCGCGTCGACGAGGGCCCGCACCGCCGCCGGATCGGCGCGCCGGCCGGCGCTGCGCAGCTCCGCCGTGACGAACGCCGTCTTGTCGCCGTCCGAGGTCACGGCCTCGCACGTCACCTCGGGCACCTGCGCCGCGCGCAGCGCGTCGAGCGTCTTCTTGCCCCGCACGCCCCCGCCGTGGCGCAGCACGAGGACCACACCCGGAGCGGGCGACGGCAGGTAGGCCTGGACGTCGGCGTACAGGTCGTCGGGTGCGGACTCGAAGGCGTCGACGATCACGACCTTGTCCTCGGCGAACAGCGACGGGCTCGTCGTCACCCCGAGCATCCCGGCCGTGTACGCCGCCGCGTCCAGGCGCGTGACCTCGACCTGCGGGTCCGCCTCGCGCGCGAGCCGGACGATCCGGTCGGTGGCGCGGTCGACGAGCAGGCCCTCCGGCCCACGCACCAGCACCACGGGAGCGGGGGCCGCGTCGTGCCACGTCAGGCCCGAGGCTCCGGAGCGGCGCTGGCCGGCACGGGACGCACCCGCGCGCAAGGAGGTCGAGGAACGGTTGGAGCGGGTGGGAGCGGGCACGGGTCAAGCCTGCCAGAGTCGGCCGACACGCCACGTCGGTGCGAGCAGCAGCCGGGCGGCGGCGAGCGAGACCGCAGCGAGCAGGAGCGAGCCCACGGGACCCGGGAGCCAGTCGAGCTGTGCGCCGGGCAGCGCCGCGCAGCGGCGTGCGACCGCCGCGATCCACCAGCAGGCCGCTCCCGCGCCGGCCGAGACGGGCGCCGCGGCGGTCGGCCACCACGGCTCGAGCAGCGCCGCGGCCAGGCCGAGCAACGT
>JAEYUL010000208.1 GCA_023432565.1 Actinomycetes bacterium
GGTTCCGGCCGGAGCGGCCACCGCGGCGTCAGAGGGCGGAAATGCCATTGAGAACACTCTCCAGCACGCTCAGGGACAGGGCGGGGGACTCACCGGTGTTGACCTCGACCGGCTGAGAGGTGTGCACGCGCACCAGTTGCTGGTCGGACATGTCCGAGACCAGGATCCTGACCACTCCGATGGGGAGGTGGAGCAGTGCGGACAGCTCCGCGACGGAGATGTAGGTGCTCGCCGCGTGCTGCAGGATCGCCCGCCGCTCGGGCGGAAGACCCTGACTCGACACCGCGTCAGGCAGCGCCTCGACCAACGCCTCGATCGGCAGGTCGGAGCGCGCCGAGCGCACGCGCCCGCCGGTGACGGCGTAGGGCCGCACCGTCCGGGCGACGTACTCGATGTGCTCACTCATGAAGGCTGGACTCCTCAGACTGCCGGGGCTCGGGTTGCGCCGTCGACGGGGAGCTGGCCGCGCATCTCCGAGATGAGCTGCGGGGTCAGAGTCGCCTCGGTGCGGGACACGAGCATGGCCATCTCGTATCCGATGAGGCCGACGTCGCAGCTCGAGTCGGCGACCACGGCGAGGACGGAGCCGTTCGAGACGGTCATCAGGAAGAGGAACAGCGTGTCCATCTCGATGATCGCCTGACGCACCTCCCCCGCACGCAGCTGCCGCGACGCGCCGCGGGTCAGGCTCGACATGCCGGAGACGATCGCCGCCAGCTGGTCGCCGCTCGTGCGGTCCAGCTGTTCCGACATCGCCATGAGCAGACCGTCGGCCGACACCACAAGCGTGTGGCGAGTGCCGGGCACGGTCCGGACGAAATTGTCCAGGAGCCAGCCGAAGTTGGCTGCCTCGGTGCTGAGCGCGGTCACACTTCCTCCTTGCTGGTGCAGTCGACGACTGCGGATTCGTACGTCCCCACAGCGGGGGCGATGTGGGGAACTGACGTCATGAGGTGCTCCGAGGCGAGTCGCCCGCGGCCTGACGACCGCGTGAGGTCCCGGACTGGAAGCTGGACAGCCGGCTGCGCAGCTCGTTGGGGTCGCGCTGCGGGCTCTGACCGGCGACCTCGGACGGCGCCGGGGCGATGGGCGGCATCGCCGACGGGACGCGCTTGGTGAGCCGCTCGCCGGAGCTGGAGACGCTCGGCCGGTAGGACGAGAGCTGGCTCAGCTCCGAGAGCGCCTGCTCCTGGATGTCGGAGCGCAGCGCCAGCATCGCAGCGACGCTGTCGTCGAGCGTGCCGATCCGCGGCGCGACCGACTGCGGCGCGACCGGGTTCGGTGTCTCGACCGTGGCGGTGGGCGCCGCCGGGCGGGCCGCGGCCCACTCAGGCGGGGCCCAGGTGCTCGCGGTGGGTGCCGTCGCAGGCGCGGGCGCCGCCGGGGCGACCGGAGCTGGCGGCTGCGGCGCGGACCAGGCCGACTGACGCGTGGGCTCGGCGGCAGCAGGCTGCTCGACCGGGGCCGGGGCCGGGGCCGACCAGGCGGCCGGCTCGGGTGCCGGCGCGAAGGTCGGCGCGGGTGCCGCGGGTGTGCTCTGCTCACCCTTGCGGCGCCCGAACAGGCCCCACCGCTTCTTCGAGCCCTTGTCCTCGGGTGCGGAGCTCGACGGCGCGAGGTCCGCGACCCCTGCCACGCCGAACCCGGCGATCGCGGGCTGAGCCGGGGCGGCGGGGGCGGTGTCCGCACCCCACGCGGGCGCAGGTGCGGCCGGCTCGGACGGCGGCGCCGCGGGAAGCGGCCCGGCCGGCGCGGGCTGACTCTCCTGGACGGGCAGTGCGGGTGCCGGGGGTGCGTGCGGGGTCGGCACCTCGTGGGCGTCGCTCTGCGCGAGCGACGGCCACGCCGGAGCGCCCCACGCGGGGGTCGTCTCAGCCCAGACCGGGTCGGGCTCGTCCTCGGCGAGGCTCGGCACGGCGAACGGCTCGGGCTCGGGCGACACCTGCTCGGCCGGCGCCTCCCACACGGGCGGCTCCCAGACCGGCGTGTCCTGCCCGGCCTGCTCCACCGGAGCGTCGTGCTGGCCGGCGTCGGCCATGGCCGAGTCGTGCGCGTCGACCTGCGCCGCAGCGACGGGCTCGGTCACCGGCGCGAAGGCCGGGCTGTCGTAGGCGACAGGCTCGAACAGCGGGGCCTCGTGCGACGGTGCAGCAGCGTCGTCGTGCAGCGGCTGCTCGGCCTCGGGCTGGTAGGCGGCGGGCTCGTACGCGGCAGGCTCGTACGCGGCAGGCTCGTACGCGGCGGCCTCGTACGCGGGTGCCTGGGATGCCGCGGGCTCGACGACGTCCTCGGTGACGGGCGCGCTCGGCTCGGGCACGGCCGGAACCGCTCCGGTGTGCCACGCACGCGCCTCGTCGAGCGTGCGCTCGAAGTCGAACGGCTGCGTCGGGTCGGCCTGTGCGTGGCCCGGGGCGGACCAGCCCGCGTAACCGCTGTACGGCGTGTACGGCACCGGCGTGACGGGCACCTGCGGCACCGGCGCCTGGGCCGAGTGGCCGACGTACGCCTCGAACGGGTGCTCGGTCGGCGTCGCGACGCTCTCGGTGGCCTCGTCCGCCGGAGCCTCCCACTGCGGGACGGTCTGCGCGGGCTCGAACGCCGAGCCGCGCGTCACCAGGGGCTCGGCCTGGTCGGCGGTCGCGGGCTCGTAGCTCGCGGGCTCGTAGCTCGCAGGCTCGAAGCTCGCAGGCTCGAAGCTCGCAGGCTCGAAGGCGGCGGGCTCGTCAGCCGTGTGGTCACGGTGCGCCGACGCGTCCTGGTACGCCGGCTGCTCCTGCCGCACGGGCGCGTCGAGGTGCTGCTCGGCGTCCTGTCCCGCCTCGGCGGTGGGCTCGTAGCTCGACTGGTCGACGCCGGTCAGCCCGGGCTCGTACGACAGCGGCGCGTCGGCCGCTGCCGCCTCGACCTCGTCGGACGCTCCCGGCGACGGGTAGCCGTAGGGCTGGTAGCCACCCTGCTCGGACGTGGGCTGCGCGTCGGCGACGGGCTCGGGCGTGTACGCCTCGGGCTCGTACGTCGGCAGCTGCGGGGCGGAGACCTCAGGCTCGAACGACTGCACCGGCTCGAACGACTGCACCGGCTGGTAGCCCTGCGCGGGCGCGTCGCCCGGCGTCTCGGACGCGCCGGCCTCGTCGCTCGCGACGTCCTCGGGCTGCGTGCTCTCGGCGAGCTGCGGTGCCCACTGCGCCGACGCGTCCTCGGCGACCGGCTCCGCCGGGGCGTCGGGGGCGTCGTCCGGGGCGAGGCCCGGCACCTCGATCGAGGCGGCCGCGGGCTGCTCGGGCGACCACGGCTCGTCGTCGTCCTGGGCGAGCGCGGGCACGTTGACGGGGGCGGGCGGGAGCCCGTGCGCACCGAGCGCCATCCACGGCGCGCGCACCTGGTCGTTGCCACCGTCGCCCTCGGTCAGCGCGCTGCGGCCACGGAAGCCGGAGAACAGGCCGGCGCGAGCTGCCGGGCTCGGCAGGGCGGGGGTCGACTCCTGCACGGGCGCGGCAGGAGCCGGAGCCGGCGCGACCGGGGGCGTGGCGGAGCGCGCCGCGCGGCTGGGCAGGCCGGAGCCGGACGTCGCCTGCAGGGTCGCGGGCGCCCAGTCGGGCGCGGCCGACGAGAGGTCGGGCGACAGCGTCGGGACGGCCGTCTCCGGCAGCACGATCGCGTCCTCGTCGAACGTCTTGCGCGGACGCGGCGGCAGCTCGCCTCCACCGCGGGTGGGCAGTCCCGCTCCACCACGGGTGGGCAGCGCGCCCGGCACGGGGATGGGCGCGGAGTCCGCGTCGGGCTCGGCGTCGCCCTCGCCGCGGCGTCGACGCGGCAGGCCGAGCGACGTCTCGCCGTCGGTGAGCGCGGCGAGGTCGACGGGCGCCACCTCGGGCGCGGCAGCAGCCGCCGCGGCGACCTCGGCTGCGATGGTCGGCGCGCCGTAACCGGTGGCCTCGTCCGTCGAGAAGAGTGACGCGGGAAGCAGCACGGTCGTCTCGGTACCGGTGCCGCCCTCTGCCTTGGCCAGGCGCACGGCAGCGCCGAGCTTCTGGGCGATGCGACCGACGACGAACAGGCCCAGGCGCTGGGCGCCGAGCACGTCACCGGCGCCGGAGGAGACGATCTTCGCGTTGGCCGCGACGATCTCCTCGTCGGTCATGCCGAGACCGTGGTCGCGGATCCGGACGGCCACGAACTGACCCGAGACGCCGGTGGTGACGGTGACGGGCGTCTCCGGCTCGGAGAAGACCGTGGCGTTCTCGAGCAGCTCGGCGAGCAGGTGCGCCGCGGGCAGCGCGTTGAAGCCGAGCATGTGCGGGTCGACCTGCAGGTCGAGCTCGACGCGGTCGTACTGCTCGATCTCGGACGAGGCCGTGCGGATCACGTCGGACAGCGGCATCGAGTCACGCAGGCGGCGGCCGGAGTCGATGCCGGCGAGCACGAGGAGCGACTCGGCGTTACGACGCATCCGGGTGGCGAGGTGGTCGAGCCGGAAGAGGTTGGCCAGCGTGTTCGGGTCTTCCTCGGCGCGCTCGAGCGAGTCGATGAAGGACAGCTGCCGGTTGAGCAGGACCTGGTCGCGACGAGCGACGTTGACGAACATCTCCGCGATGGACCCACGCAGGGCGGCCTGCTCCTGCGCGACGCGCACGGTCGTGGAGTTCATGGAGTTGAACGCCTGGGCGAGCCGGCCGACCTCGTCGCGCGAGTTCACGGGGATGGGCTCGAGCTGCACCTCCGGCTGCTCACCGGGTGTCGCCACCTGCTCGACGATGCGGGGCAGGCGCTCGCGCACGTCGGAGGCGGCGGAGGTCAGGCGGCGCAGCGGGATGACGATCGACCGGGAGACGATGAGCGCGAGGAGCAGCGAGAGCGCTGCGGCCAGGACGGTCGTCGCGATGGTCACGTACGTCGCCTGGGTCGCGGCGTCCACGTCCGCGCGGGCGAGCGACTCGGCGTGCTTGATGGCCTGCTCGGCGACCTGCACGAGGGCGGTGGTCTGCGTCTCGATCTCGCCGACGTAGGCGGCCGGGTCGACCTTCTGGACGGACTCCGCCTCGCCCGAGGCGAGCAGCGAGCGCTGGGAGATGAACAGCGACGAGGGCTGTCCCGACGGGAGCCGCAGGTCGATGCCGGACATGCGGTTGAGCGCGATGGCGGCGGACGTGCGGCTGGCCTCGACGGCGTCGATCCGCTGCTGGTAGACGGCGCCGAGTGCGGGGCTCATGGTGCCGGACAGCAGCGAGGAGCCCTGGATCAGCTCGGCGACGAGGTCGGTCGACGTCTGCGACAGCGTCCGGTACCCGGTGACCGCGGCGGCGACGTCTCGGTTGGAGAACGTCTCCGCGATCTGGGCGACGAGCTCGAGCTGTCCGTTCTCGATCGTCTGGAAGTTCGCGCGGACGACGGAGGACACACCACCGCGGTCCACCGCGACGCGCGCGGCCGGCAGGGTCGTCTCGTAGTCGGCCTGCACCGACTGCCACTGCTGGACGAGAGCGGGAGGGAACTGGTCGAGCGGCAGGTCACCGGTGACCTTGCGGACGTTCGCGAGCGCGACGTCGGTCGCGGCCTGCGCGGCCTTGATCTCCTCGGGGTCGCGGCTCGTCATGGACACGATGTACTCGGTGTCGATCGCCTGGCCCAGAGGCATGTACGCGCGGAGCGTGGTCGTGACGGAGCGTGCGGCGCGGGCCTCGTCGAGCTCGTCGATCGCACCGACCGAGATGTAGGCACCGAGGAGGACGAGCACGAGCATCGGGACGGCCAGAACAGCCAGCACCTTGGCCCGAATGCCAAGTCGTCGCAGCATCTCGATTCCTTCCTCGCCTGACGCGGGGGCCCGTCGGCGCGGACACGACGATGGATCACCCGTGCCGCAGTATCGGCCGCCGGACGATCGACCATTAGCCCGCGCCAGAGTTTGCCACGTACCTCACCCGGAGGGATACGACGAACCGGGACGAGGCGCCCGACGTGACGGGACGGATCCCCCGGAAGGGTCGAAGGTCCCGGGGCTAGGGTTCGCACGTGCGAGCTGTCGTCGTCACCCGACCGGGCGGTCCCGAGGTCCTGGAGCTGCGGGACGTGCCCGACCCGCAGCCGGGTGCGGGCGAGGTGCTCGTGGCGGTGGAGGCCGCGGGGGTCAACCGCGCGGACCTGCTGCAGCGCGAGGGCGCCTACCCTCCCCCACCCGGCGCGGCGCCCTGGCCGGGGCTCGAGGCCGCGGGGGTGGTGCAGGCCGTGGGGCCGACGACGAGCGAGGGCGGCGACGGCGTCGCGGTCGGGGACCGCGTGGCGGTGCTGCTGGCCGGGGGCGGCTACGCCGAGCAGGTGGTCGCGCCCGCCGCGCTCGCGCTCCAGGTGCCGGACTCGGTGTCGTCGGTGCAGGCCGCGGCTCTGCCGGAGGCGCTCGCGACCGTCTGGTCGAACCTGCGCGAGGCGGGCGCCGCGCCGGGTGAGACCGTGCTGGTGCGTGGCGGTTCGGGAGGGATCGGCTCGGTCGCCGTGCCGCTCGCGCGGCTGCTGGGCATGCGGGTGGTCGCGACGGCGGGCGGACCGCAGCGCGTGGCGCGCGTCGCGGCGCTCGGCGCGGACGCCGTGCTCGACCACCGCGCGGGCGACCTCGCCGACCAGGTGCTCGCCGCGACCGACGGCCGCGGTGCGGACGTGGTCCTGGACGTGCTGGGGGCCGGGGGCCTCGAGGACAACGTCCGCGTGCTCGCGCCGGGCGGCAGGCTCGTCGTGATCGGTCTGCAGAAGGGCCGCCGCGGGACCCTGGACCTGGGGGCGTTGATGGCGCGCCGCGGCCGCGTGATCGCGACGACGCTGCGTGCGCGCGAGCCGGCGGACAAGGCCCGGATCATGGCCCAGGTCCGCGAGCACGTGTGGCCGTTCGTCGTCGACGGACGCCTGCGGCCCGTGCTGCACGCGGCCCTCCCGCTCGGCGAGGCGGCGCGCGCGCATGAGCTGCTCGCGAGCGGCGAGGTCTTCGGCAAGCTCGTCCTCGTGCCCGCAGGACCCTCGGCGGAGCGGCTCAGGTGAGCAGCCCGCGGGCGAGCGCGGGGGCGAGCGCCGGGGTGAGCGGCAGTCGCGGGATCAGCGTCGCCTGCACCGCGTGGTAGAGGTCGGCCTTGCCGGACCAGACCGTGCGTGAGACCGCGTTGTCGGTACCGAGCTCGTGCCACCAGGAGCCGCCCTCCCGGTCCAGGTGGTAGGTGCCGATGTACTCCCACCAGCGGGTGTACCAGGCGTCGAACCGGGCCTCACCGGTCGCGGCGTGCAGCGCGGCGGCGGCCGCCACGGCCTCGGCCGCGACCCAGTGCATGCGCTCGCGCACCACGGGGGCACCCGCCCGGTCGACCGTGTAGACGAACCCCGGCGCGCCGTCGACGTCCCAGCCCCGCACGACCGCCGCGTCGAACAGCTGCGTCGCGTCGTCCAGCATCCAGTCCGGCGCCGCGTCGCCCCGGGCCGCGAGCGCGGCGCGCACGTGCAGCGTCAGCCGCGCCCACTCCAGGCCGTGGCCGATCGTCGCGCCGAAGGGCCGGAACGGGTGCGCCGGTGCGTCGGCGTTGTACTCGAGCAGCGGATTCCAGCGCGCGTCGTAGTGCTCGGGCAGGAGCCAGGAGCCGGCGCGCGCGAAGCCGTGCACCACGCGTTCGGTCATCCGCAGCGCACGGTCGAGCCACACACGCTCACCGGTGACGTCCGCGGCCGCCAGGTAGGCCTCGACGGTGTGCATGACGGCGTTGACGCCGCGGTACGGGTCGAGCTCGGTGAACGAGGCGTCCCACTGCTCGACGACCATCCCCGCCTCGTCGTCCCAGAAGTGCTGCGTCTGCACCGCGAGCGCGGCGTCGAGCAGGCCGCGCGCACCCGGGCGGCCCGCGGCCGTCGCGGACGCGGCCGCGAGCACGACGAACGCGTGCGGGTACGCGAGCTTCGCGGAGTCCACGGGCCTGCCGTCGCGGTCCACCTGTGCGAACCATCCGCCGTGCTCGCGGTCGGCGAACAGGCCGGTCAGCGCGGCGATCCCGTGGTCGACGAGCGCCGCCGAGCCAGGCCGGCCCAGCAGGTGACCGAGCGCGTGCACGTGCGTCATGCGGCAGGTGATCCACAGCTCCCAGGGGCCGTCGACGGGGCGCCCGGAGTCGTCCTGCCGCGCGAACGCGCCGGGCTCGACCGCCGAGGCCCGCCCGAAGGCGAGCAGCCGGTCGGTCTCCTGCTCCAGCCAGCGCGCGTGCGTCGCGGTGCCCAGCCATGGCATGCCGCTCACCCTAGTGGCGCTCTGTCCGCTCTGGCCGGTCCGGGTGACGTGGGTGAGAATGCTCGGATGAACGACGAGCGCCCGCCCGTGGGCGACCCCCGCACCCTGGTCGTCCCGCCGGAGGGCGAGGGGCCCGCGCACGAGCCCGACGAGGACGACGAGGACGTCCGCGGCCTCGTCGCGCAGCCGGCGAAGGTCATGCGGATCGGCACGATGGTCAAGCAGCTGCTCGAGGAGGTGCGCAGCGCGCCGCTGGACGACGCCGCCCGGGCGCGGCTCGCGGAGGTGCACGAGCGCTCGCTGCACGAGCTCGAGGAGGGGCTGTCCCCCGAGCTGATCGAGGAGCTGCACCGCATCACGCTGCCGTTCGGCGAGGACGCGACGCCGTCGGACGCCGAGCTGCGGATCGCGCAGGCGCAGCTCGTCGGGTGGCTCGAGGGCCTGTTCCACGGGATCCAGACGGCCCTGGTCGCCCAGCAGATGGCCACGCAGGCCCAGCTCCAGCAGATGCGGCGCGCGCTGCCTCCGGGTGCGATCCGGTCCGGCGGCCTGGCCGCGGACCCGCGCACCGCCGACGAGCAGCGCGGCGGCACGGGTCAGTACCTGTAGGCGCCCGCGGCTCGTCAGCTCGGGGGCGGCGCCTCCTCGTGCGCGTCCTCGGTGCGTGCGGACAGCGCGATGGCGCCGGAGACCAGGACGAGGCCGACGACCTCGAGCCCGTGCGGCACCTGGCCGAGCAGCGCCGCACCGACGAGCGTGGCGGTCGCCGGAAGGAGCGCGAGCAGCACCGCGAACGTCGCCGGGCGCACGCGCCGCAGGACCACCTGCTCGATCCCGTACGGCACCACCGACGAGCAGAAGGCGACGACGACGACGAGCAGCGCGAGGCGCGCGTCGGTGAGCACCGGAGCGGCACCGGGGGCCAGGAACGGCGCGAGTGCGAGCGACCCGACGGCCATCGCGACCCCGAGCCCCGTCAGTCCTCCGGTGCGCGCGGTCGCGACGCGTCGCCCGAGCACGATGTACACCGCCCAGCAGGCGGCGGCGACCCCGATCGCGACCAGCCCTCGGGCGGCGTCCTGGCCCAGGTTCAGGCTCACGCCGGCCAGCAGCACCACGCCCGCGGCCGCGACGACGATCGACAGGCGGTCCCGCCAGCCCGTGCCCGTGACGGCCGCGACGGCGACCGGGCCGGCGAACTCGAGCGCGACCGCGGTGCCGAGCGGCAACGAGTCGATCGCGACGTAGAACGCCGCGTTCATCAGGGCCAGCACGACTCCGAACGCCGCGGCCGTGCGCAGCGCGGACCACGTCCACAGCGCGCGTGTGCGCCACGCGCGGGTCCATCCCGCGAGCAGGAGCGCGGCGACGACGACCCGCAGCCACGCGACGTTCGCGGGTGGCAGGACCGCGAACAGGCCGACCGCGACGGCCGCACCGACGTACTGCGTCACCCCGGACAGGACGAACAGCAGCGGGGCGGGCACGCCGTCAGGCTAGCCCGCGGCCGCGAGGACCGGCCGGACGGTTCCCCCGCCCGGCCGGTCCGCCGCTCAGCCCTTGACGGAGCCCGCGAGCAGGCCCCGCACGAAGTACCGCTGCAGGGACAGGAACACGATCACGGGGACGATGATCGAGACGAACGCGCCCGCCGACAGCAGGAACCACTGGGACCCGCGGGTCCCGGTGAGGTTCAGCAGCGCGACGGTCATCGGGGCGAGGTCACGCGACGACCCGGTGAAGGTCAACGCGACGAGCAGGTCGTTCCACACCCACAGGAACTGGTAGATGCCGAGCGCCGCGATCGCGGGCTTGAGCATGGGGAGCATCAGGCGGAAGAAGATCGTGACGTGCCCCGCGCCGTCCACGCGGGCAGCCTCGACGAGCTCGCCGGGGATCTCCTGCATGAAGTTGTGCAGGAGGAACACGGCCAACGGCAGGCCGAACATGGTGTGCGAGAGCCACACCGACCAGAACGTGCCGGCGATGTTCAGGTCGACGTACAGGCTCAGCAGGGGGATGAGCGTGACCTGGATGGGCACGACCTGCAGCGCGAACACCGCGATGAACAGGACGTTCTTGCCGCGGAAGTCCATCCACGCGAACGCGTAGGCAGCCAGCGTCGCCAGGAACATCGGCAGGACGACGGCCGGGATCGTGATGACGACCGAGTTCACGATCGACGGGGCCAGGGACTGGGTGCTCTCGGACGACAGCACCTGCTGGTAGTTCTCGAGCGTGAAGTTCGGGTTGGTGAACGCGGTCCACCACCCCGACTTGTTGATGTCCGTGACCGGCCGGAAGGAGGTGACCAGCAGCCCGAAGGTCGGGATGGTCCACAGCACCGCGAGGATCACGGCGAACAGGGACGCCCAGGGCTTGGACAGGCGCCGACGCGCGGCGGCAGCGGTGCCGCCGAGCCTGGGCGTGGTCGGTCCGCCGACGGTGGCGGTGTCGATCTGCACGACGCTCATCGGTTCACCTTCCGCAGGTTGCGGACGTTGTACACGATGATCGGGACCACCAGGACGAACAGCAGGACCGCGAGCGCGGCCCCGAGCCCCTGGTTCCCCGCGCTGAACGTCTGCGTGTAGAACTCGTTCGCGACGACGCTGGTCCCGTAGTTGCCGGCGGTCATGGTCCGCACGATGTCGAAGACCTTCAGGCACCCGATGG
This sequence comes from Actinomycetes bacterium, assembly GCA_023432565.1. Taxonomy (GTDB): domain Bacteria; phylum Actinomycetota; class Actinomycetes; order Actinomycetales; family Cellulomonadaceae; genus Cellulomonas. Next base: position 10,928 of record JAEYUL010000208.1, read on the forward strand.
CGATCGTGGTCAGCACGACGACCAGGGTCGGCCGGATGCTGGGGACCGTGACGAACCGGAACAGCTGCAGCGAGTTCACGCCGTCCAGCCGCGCGGCCTCGGTGATCTCCGACGGGATCGCCTTGATCGCGGCGGACAGGATCGTCATCGCGAAACCCGCCTGGATCCAGATCATCACGGCGATGAGGAAGAGGTTGTTCCACGGGCTGTTGAGCAGGAAGTTCTGCGGCGTCCCCCCGAGCCACACGATGACCTGGTTGATGAGCCCGATCTGGTTGGGGTTGTTCTCAACCGACGGGTCGTAGAAGCGGTACTCGTACATGAACTTCCAGATGATCGACGCGCCGACGAACGAGATGGCCATCGGCAGGAAGATCAGGGCCTTGGCGGCGGCCTCGCCGCGTGCGCCGTCGACGAGGATCGCGTAGACGAGGCCGACGACGGTGGCGACGAACGGTGTGACGAGCACCCACAGCACGGTGTTGCGCAGCACCACGAGCTGGTCGCCCGAGGTGAAGATGTCGGTGTAGTTCCCGAGCCCGATGAAGCCGGTCCCGGCCGCGTCGTAGAACGAGCGCCAGATGGTCCGCAGCGCGGGGTACACCAGCCCGACGGCGATGAGCAGGATCGTGGGTCCGACGAACCACCACGCGACGCGTCGGGCGCCGCGACGTTCGAGCAGGTGGACGACGAGCAGGACGACACCGATGACGACGGCGAACGCGACGAGCGCGACGACCATCCCCACCAGCTTGTCGGCGACTTGCATGGCACCTCCCGGCAGGAGCAGGGGACGAGGGGGGACGCTGCGTGCAGGCCGGTGCCCCGGGGGCGGGTCCGCCCCCGGGGCACCGAGCTCAGATCACGGCCAGGCGGCCTCGATCTTGTCCAGCGTGTCCTTCGTCGACTGACCGGTGATCCAGCTCGTCGCCTCCTTCCAGAAGGCGTTCGAGCCGACGGCGGCGGGCATCATGTCCGAGCCGTCGAAGCGGAAGACCGCGTTCTCGTCGAGGAGGATGTCGGCCGAGAGCTTGTCGATCGGGTTCGTCAGGATCGACGCGTCCAGGCCCTTGTTGGCGCTGATCCAGCCACCGTTGGTGCGGTCGACGCTCGCCTGGGCCTTGGTGTTCGCCCAGGTGTCGGTGCTCCAGTAGTCGAGCAGCGCCTGGACCTCGGGGCGGTCGGAGAACGCGGTGACGAACTCACCGGCGCCCAGGACGGGCTTGTCGTCGGCCGTCTTGCCCGGCAGGTAGAACGCGAACACCTGGCCGTTCTCGGAGATGTCCGTGCCCTGCGGGAAGTTGGCCGCGTAGAAGCTCGCCTGGCGGTGCAGGGAGCACTGGCCGTCGAGGATCGGCAGGCCGCCGTCCTGGAACGCGGTCGTCGCGATCGACGAGACGTCACCGAACCCGCCGTTCACGTACTCCGGGTTCTTCAGGTACTCACCGACGGCGTCGAGCGCCTGCGTGGGCACCTCGGAGTTGAACGCGATCTCGTGGGCGACCCACTGGTCGTAGACGTCCGGACCGCCGGTGCGCAGGACCATGTCCTCCATCCAGTCGGTCACGGGCCAGCCCGTCGCGGCGTCGGACGCGATGCCCGCGCACCACGGCTTGTGGCCGGAGTCCTTGGCGATCGTGTCGGACAGCGTCTTGAGCTCGTCGAGCGTCGTCGGGACCTCCCAGCCGTTCGCCTCGAACTCCTGCGGGGAGTACCACACGAGCGACTTGACGCTGGCCCCGGAGGGGGCGGCGTAGAACGTGCCGTCGACCGTGCCGAGCGCCTTCCAGTCCTCGCCCCAGAACTCGTCGACGTTCTCGGCGACCGCGTCCGGGGCCTCCTTGACGGTGCCCGTGGCGACCAGCTGGGCCAGCAGGCCGGGCTGGGGCACGATCGCGATGTCCGGCGGGTTGCCGGCCTGCGCGCGCACGAGGATCTGCTGCTCGAACTGCTTGTCGGCCTGGTAGTCGACCTTGGCGCCGGTGCACTCCTCGAACGGCTTGAACGAGTCGATGTACGGCTGGTCCTCGGGGGCGACGATCCCGGTGTAGATCGTGACGGTCTTGCCCTTGAGGTCGCCGTAGGCCTCGAACTCGGCGCAGTCCGCGCTCGCCGTCTCGCCGCCGCCACCCCCGGTCGCGCCGCCACCACCACCGCTGTCGTTGGAGCACGCGGTGAGGACGAGTGCGAGTGCCGCGCCCGAGGCGGCGACGAGGGTGTACCGACGCTTGCGCTTGACGTTCATGAGACCTCCGTGTCGTCATGGCCGCACGCAGACCAGCACGTCCGCGTGCCATCCCCTCGATGCAAGCGGTTGCAGAAATCCGCCGCAACCCGATTGACGGGGCAAAGCGGTCACGGTTACGTCACGAATCGACCGCTATGCGCGCGCCGCGCTCCGGCGCGTCGCGCGCGCACCACCAGCCGCACCACCAGCACCGACGCGTCCCGCCGACGCGGAGCCGGGCGCCTCCGGGCCCTTCGGCCGCCGGCCGGCCGGGAGCCCCGCCGCCCGGTACCGCTCCCGTTCCCGGTCCCGGTGCCGCTCGCAGCGCCGGTGCCGGCGCGGCCGACTACGCGAGAACGGCCCGCAGGACGCTCACGGCGCCGTCGTCGTCGATCGTGCCCGCGACCTCGTCGGCCACCGCCCGCACCCGCTGCGGCGCGTGGCCCATCGCGACGCCGCGCGCCGCCCACTCGAGCATCTGCAGGTCGTTGCCGCCGTCGCCGATCGCGAGGGTCGCGAACGGCTCGACGCCGAGCCGACGGCGCACGGCCTCGAGCGCGCTCGCCTTGGACACCCCGCCCGGCGTGAGGTCCAGCCACGCGGTCCAGCCGACCGCGTACTCGACCTCGTGCAGACCGACGCGCTCGACGAGCGCGTGGAACTCGTCGGGGCTCGCGCCGGGTGCGCGGATCACGACGCGCGTGGCGGGCGTCGACGCGAGCTCGTCGAACCCGACGACCTGCATCTCCCCGCTCAGCTCACCGGCCGGGAACAGGTCCGTGACCCGGAACCCGACGCCGAGGTCCTCGACCGCGAACAGCGCGTCGGGGAGCTCGAGCGCGATCGCCCGCAACGCCGGGCCCGGGTCGAACGTCACCGTGTCGACGATCGCGAAACCCGTGGGCTCGGCGTCGTCGAGCCGGGCCGTGACCGCGCCGTTCGAGCACACCAGCCACCCCTGCGTCAGGCCGAGCTGACGCGCCACCGGCGCGGCGGAGTGCACCCCACGCCCGGTCGCCAGGACGACGTGGACGTCAGCGGCCACGAGGTCCGCGACGGCCTGCACCACGTCGTCGGACATGACCCCGTCGTACGACATGAGCGTCCCGTCGACGTCGAGCGCGACCAGGCGAGTACGACTCATCACGGCTCCAGCACCTCGAGACCGCCCAGGTACGGCCGCAGCCCCTGCGGGACGCGCACCGAGCCGTCGGCCTGCTGGTGGTTCTCGAGGATCGCGACGATCCAGCGCGTCGTGGCCAACGTGCCGTTGAGCGTCGCGACGGGACGGACCTGGCCGTCCGCGGTGCGCTCGCGCACCCCGAGCCGCCGGGCCTGGAACGTCGTGCAGTTCGACGTCGAGGTGAGCTCGAGGTACCGCTCCTGGCTCGGCAGCCACGCCTCGCAGTCGAACTTGCGCGCTGCGCTGCTGCCCAGGTCCCCCGCGGCCGTGTCGATCACCCGGAACGGCAGCTCCACGAGGGCGAGCATCTCCTTCTCCCAGGCCAGGATGCGGCGGTGCTCGGCGTGCGCGTCCTCGACGGTCGTGTACGAGAACGCCTCGACCTTGTGGAACTGGTGCACGCGGATGATGCCGCGCGTGTCCTTGCCGTACGAGCCGGCCTCGCGCCGGTAGCACGCGCTCCACCCGGCGTAGCGCTTCGGGCCGTCCTGCAGGTCGAGGATCTCGCCCGAGTGGTAGCCCGCGAGCGCCACCTCGCTGGTCCCGACGAGGTACAGGTCGTCGGCCTCGAGCCGGTAGATCTCCTCGGCGTGCGCGCCGAGGAAGCCCGTGCCCGCCATGACCTCCGGCTTGACCAGCGTCGGCGTGATGACCGGTGTGAAGCCGTGGGTCAGCGCCTTGTCGACGGCCGCGTTGAGCAGCGCGAGCTCGAGCCGCGCGCCGATGCCCGTCAGGTAGTAGAACCGCGCACCCGAGACCTTCGCCCCGCGTTCGGTGTCGATCGCGCGCAGCCCCTCGCCGAGCTCCAGATGGTCCTTCACGACGAAGTCGGCGCCGTACTCCGCGGCGAAGTCGCGCGGCGTGCCCACGTGCTCGAGCACGACGAAGTCGTCCTCGCCGCCCGCCGGGACACCCTCCTCGACGATGTTGCCGATCCTGCGCGCGAGCTCGTCGGCCTTGGCCTGCGCCGCGTCGGCCTCGGCCTGCAGCGCCTTGACCCGCTCCGCGACCTGCTTGGCGTGCGCGAGCAACGCCGGCTTCTCCTCGGCCGTGGCCTGCGCGACCTTCTTGCCGTGCGCCTTCTGCTCCGCGCGCAGCTGCTCGAACTCCGTCAGCGCGGAACGCCGACGTGCGTCGGCGTCGAGGACCTCGTCGACGAGGCCCGGGTCGTCTCCCCGCTTCACCTGGCTGGCGCGCACGGTGTCGGGGTCGTCGCGCAGGAGCTTGAGATCGATCACCCTTGAAGGCTACCGACCCGGCCCCCGGTGCCCGAACCGCAACTGGTCGGGAGGCCGAGCGACGCGCCGGTCGGAGCCGCACCGTCGGGCGACCGGCAGCGCATGACGGGCGACTGGCGTCAGCGCGCTCGGTAGGTTGCGCATGTGAGGTGGGAGGCCTGGGTCGCGGTCGTCGCCGGCGTGCTGGCCGCGGCCGCTCTCGTCGTGGCCGCAGTGGTCGCGCGAAGGCAGCGTGACCTCCACCGACGCCTCGAGGGCTCGCACGTGGCCAGCAGCCCGCAGGACGGGTCCACGCGTCACGACGTCCGCGAGCCCGGGCAGCAGCTCGCGTTCGTCGCCAACCCCACGAAGCCCGACGTCCCCGCGCTGCGTGACGCGATCGAACGTGCCGCGCGCGCGAACGACCTGCCGCCGCCGCTGTGGTTCGAGACGACGGTGGCGGATCCCGGCGCCGGTCAGGCCAGGCAGGCGATCGCGCAGGGCGCGGACGTCGTCGTGGCCGTCGGAGGTGACGGGACGGTGCGCGCGGTCGCGTCCGCGCTCGTCGGCACCGGTATCCCGATGGGGCTGCTGCCTCTGGGGACGGGCAACCTGCTGGCCCGCAACCTCGACCTCCCGATCGGCAACCCGCTCGCGGCGCTCGAGATCGCGCTGACCGGCCGCGACCGCCCGATCGACGTCGGGTGGCTCAAGGTGCTGCAGGCCGCGCACCTCGCGGAGAGCAGCGGGACGCTCGCGAAGAAGGACGACGAGCACCTCTTCCTGGTCATCGCCGGGCTCGGCTTCGACGCGGCGATGGTCGCCGACACGGACGACGACCTGAAGGCGCGCGTCGGGTGGATCGCGTACTTCGTCGCCGGGATCAAGCACCTGCACGGTCGACGCACTCGGGTGCACGTGCGGATCGACGGCTCTCCCGTGACCTCGACCCGGCTGCGCAGCCTGCTGATCGGCAACTGCGGCAGGCTCCCGGGGGGGCTGACGCTGCTGCCGGACGCGGTCGTCGACGACGGCTGGCTCGACGTCGCCGCGATCGACACGCGCGCGGGCATCGCGGGTTGGGCCCAGCTGTTCGGTGAGGTCGTGCTGCAGGGCGTCGGGGTCAAGGGCGTCAAGGGCCTGCCACGCGGCGTCGGCCGGATCGACCACACGCGCGCTCAGCAGATCCGGGTCGTCGTCTCGGGCGGCGAGCACGCGCAGGTGGACGGCGAGGTGATCGGGCGCGTCACCGAGGTCGCGGCACGCGTCGAGGCCGGTGCGCTCGTCGTGCGCGCACCACGCGCGGATCGCTGACCAGCGGACACGCGGGCCGCCGACCGACCGGCGCTGACCGACCGACGGTGACCGACCGGACCGCGCAGCGCCACCACGGGCGGCCCTGCCGGCGCGCCGAGCGGGGCGCGTCGAGCCGCGGGACAAGGGTCCCTCCTGACGCCTCGTGTGCATGCATACGCTCGTGCGACCGGAACCACCACGCGCAGGAGGCACACCATGCCCGTCCCGTCCCAGACCGCAGCGGTCGAGTCCGGGCGCCTGCTGCTGGCGGACATCGTGTACGAGCGGCTCATGGCCGTGATCGTCAGCGGCGAGCTCGCCCCCGGCGAGGTCGTGCGCGAGGAGGAGATCGGCGCGTGGTTGTCGGTGTCCCGCACGCCCGTGCGCGACGCGATGCGCCGGCTGGGCGACCAGGACCTGCTGTCCTACCAGCCGAACCGCGGCTCGCGCGTCGCCGTGCTCGACCCGCACCACCTCGCGGACGTGCTCGACGTCGTGGCGACCCTGTCCGGCAAGGCCGCGGCGCACGCCGCGCCGCAGCTCGGCGCGTCGGACCTCGCGGTCATCGAGGACCACCTCGACGCCGCCGCCCGCGCGCACGCCGACGGTGAGGGCGTCGCACGAGCGATCGAGCTCGACGCCGCGTTCGACGTGCTGCTGGCCCGCGCCGGCAACCGCGTGCTGACGCGCACGGTCGTCGGGATGCGACCGCACGTGGACCGGCTGCTGGGCCTGCTGCCCGGCTACCCGCAGGCGGAGCTCGTCGAGGCGAAGACGGGCGCGCTCACCGAGGCGCTGCGCTCGCGCGACCACCGCACCGCGGGCGACGCGGTGCACGACCTGGTGCTGGACCTCGGGCGCACGCTCACGGCCGAGGCCGTGCGGCGCGGGCTCGCGTCCTGAGGAGCCGAGCGCTCAGGACCCGCGGCCCGCGCGCACGTCGTCGAGCCACGTGCGCGCAGAGAGGAACTCCGCGTCGCTCGTCCCCACGTGGACCGTGGGGCGCACCGCGTCAGCCCGCGGGTAGGAGCCCAGGAACCGCACGTACGGGCAGCGGCGGTGCAGGCCCATGAGTGCCTCGCCGACGCGCTCGTCGCTCACGTGCCCCTCGGCGTCGATCGAGAACGAGTACCGCCCGAGCGCGTCACCGATGGGCCGCGACTCGATGCGGGACAGGTTCACGCCACGCGTCGCGAACTGCTCGAGCATCGACAGCAGCGCTCCCGCCTCGTTGTCGGGCAGGTGCACCACGAGCGTCGTCTTGTCCGCACCCGTCGGCGCGGGGACCTGGCCCGGGTGCCCGATGACGACGAACCGCGTGACGGCCGACGGGTTGTCCGCGACGTCCTGAGCGAGCGGGCTCAGGCCGTACGTGTCCACCGCGGCCGGCGGCACGAGCGCCGCGTCGAACCCCAGGTCCACCTTCGAGCCCTGCGCGGCCGCGTCCGCGAGCAGGGCCGCGGGTGCCGTGTTCGACGTGGCCGGCACGTGCACGACCCCGGGCAGGTGCTGCGCGAGCCAGCGGCGGCACTGCACCCACGCGTGCGGGTGGGCGGAGATGCGCCGCACGTCGCCCAGCGCGGTGCCGGGCGCCGCCGCGAGCGTGAACTGCACCGGGACGAGCACCTCACGCAGCAGGACGAGCGGCGAGCCCACGGCCAGGCTGTCGAGCGTCGCGGTGACGCCGCCCTCGACCGTCGACTCGATCGCGACGACCGCGTGGTCCGCGACGCCCTCGCGCACGGCGTCGATCGCGGACGCGACGTCGACCTGCGGCAGGTAGATCGCCTCGTCGGGTGAGGCGACCTGACGCAGTGCGGCCTCCGTGAACGTGCCCGCGGGGCCGAGGTAGGCGTAGCGCAGGCGTCGGTCAGGCTGGCTCGTGGACATGGCTGCCGTCCGGTCGGGGTGCGGTGGGCTCGTCCTGCGCAGGGTAGTCGTCGGCGGCCGCGCGCAGCCCGAGCGTCCCGAGCAGCGGCACCGCCGCCACGAGGATCACCGTGGCGATGCGCACGCCGTAGTCGTTGACGAGCCCACCCGCGACGGCCGCGATCAGCAGGCCCACGACAACGGGCCGCGCGGGCGGCCAACGGCGCTCGAGCAGCTCCCAGGCGGGCACCCGCACGCGCGAGCGCGGCCACAGCACGACCACGGCCAGCACGAGCACGGCCAGCGTCAGCACCGCCATCCACCCGCTCGTGACGGTGGCCGCGGCGTACCCGAGCTTGCGCAGGATCGTCTCGGAGGCCGAGCCGTCGACGACGCGCTGCACGAACACGCCCAGGTGCGTGCGCTCCGCCGCGGGGCGCAGCCAGTCGACGACCGCGATCGCGCCGACGACCGCGACGCCCGCGGCCCCGGCGAGGAACAGCCGCTGCCACGTGACGCGCACCCCTGCGACCCCGAGCACCACGACGAGGCTCGCGGGCACGAGCACGAGCCCGCCGCCCACGTCCGCCCCGAGGGCGGGCCACAGGTCGACGACGAGGGCGATCGCGCAGACGAGCGCGGCGACCGCCGTGCCGAGCACACGTCGCCCGCGCCTGACCAGGGCCCAGCCGAGGATCGCCGCCGTGACCAGCGCGGCGACCACGTAGAAGGAGTACGTCGGGTTGCCGAAGCCGTAGAACCGGCCGCCCAGGGTCACGGCGGGACCCTGCGGGCTGCCGCGGTGCAGCGGCGTGCCGAGCACCGCGTCGAGCGTCAGCACCACGAACGTGACGCCCGCGACCACCCCGGGACCGAGCGTGAGGGGTCGCCGCGGCGCGAGCGCGGCCACCCCGGCGACCGCCGCCGTCCCCGCAGCCACCCCGAGCCACAGGTTGCGGTCCGGGTCGGCGAACCGCCACCACGAGGTCGTCGTCATGAGGAACAGGCCGACGGGCAGCGCAGCGAGCGTGAGCAGCAGCGCGTCCGCCGCGCGGCGCAGGCGCTCGGCGAGCGCGGGCCGGCGGCGCGCCAGGCGCGGGCCGAGCACCGCGGCGGCGACGACGACGAGCAGGCCGATCAGGAGCGGGGGGTTCGTCACCGGGGACGACGTGCCGCGCAGGGTCTGGTCCCGGACCGAGAGCTCGGCGAGCTGGCGCACGGTCGTGGCCACCGCGGCCGGGCGGTCCCCGCCCACGCGCAGCGGCGACCCCGCGAAGTCGTCGGACACGGGTGCGCCCGCGTGCACCAGCAGGGACACCGGCACGTCGAGGAGCCGGAACACGCCGACCCAGCGGGTCGCGGCGCTGCCCAGGAAGCCGCCGCCGGTGCTCGGGTCCCCGATCCCGACGCCGAGCGACGCCGGACCGCGCTGAGCGCGACCGGTGTCGACGACGAGCACGGTGGCGTCGTCGGGCGCGACCCGCAGCACCTGCGCGACAGCGCGGTCCACGTCGCGCAGCGCGTCGCTGCGCGCCTGGTCGCCGAGCACGTCGAGCAGGACCGGCTCGACCACGGCGGAGCCCGCGTCGACGACGGTCGTCGGGCACGCGAACGCGTCGTCGGGGTCGGCGAGCGCCGCGTCGAACGAGCGGTACCGCGGGACCGTCCCGTCGACCTGCGTGAGGGCGAGCGCAGCGCCCTGGCCGACCGCCGTGCTGCACGTCCCCGACTCCGCGAGGCCCGCACCGAGCGCCCCGAGCCGGGGCCGGAACTCCGAGCGCCGCTGCAGCGCGACCAGCTCGTCCCAGTGCTGGACGCGCGCGCCACCGGTCGCGTCCGGCGCCACGCTCCACGACGCGCACGACCACTGGCCACCGCTCGTGCTGCCCGTGATCGGCGCGCGTCCCGCGGACAGCGCGAGCCACCCTCCCGACGGGCACCACGCGTTGCGTCCCGAGGCGCCGGGCGTCGCGCCACCGGCGGGGGCGCCGTCACGCAGCAGGCTCCACAGGGTGGGCGTCTCGGTGCGGTCCACCTCGGACCAGTCGACACCCGTCGTCCCGACGAGCACGACGGGACGGTCGGCGGGCATCGCCGACGCCCCCGCACCCGTCGTCACGTCCCCCGCGACGGCGGCCGGCAGGGGCGCCGCGACGGTCGCCAGCAGCAGCGCCGCGAGCAGGCCGCCGCCCGTGGCCACCAGCACCGCGGGCATGCGGTGCACCGGCGAGCGCAGCGGGGCGGGCTCGTCGGGCAGCGGCGCCCACCGGTGCTCGGCGAGCGAACCGAGCAGCAACGCGCCCGACAGGGCGAGCACGGCGCTGGCGACCACCACGCCCGAGTCGTTGAGCAGCGAGCCGAGGACTGCCGCCACCACGATCGCCAGCAGCGCGCGCCGCAGCCCCGGCCACGTGACGTAGAGCCGACGCAGCAGGGCGGGGCGCCAGCGGTCGGGCCCGACGAGGACGACGCACACGGCCACGCACGCGACCGCGGCGAGCATGCCGATGGGCTCCGAGACGGTCGCCCATGCCCCGGCGGCCTTGCCGGCGATCACCCCGGCGGCGTCGCCGTCGAGCAGCCGCTGCACGAACTGGCCCAGGTGCGAGCCGCGCCCTGGTCGTGCCCAGTCGACGACCGAGACGAACGCGACCACCGCGACGGCCACGCCCATGTACGCCAGGACCCGGCGGGCCCCGACGACGCCGCCCGCGACGCCGACGAGCAGCACCGCGAAGGCGGGGACGAGCGCGAGCACACCGCCGAAGTCCGCGCCGAACGCGGGCCACCCGTCGACGACCACCGAGACGGCACCGATCGCCGTGGTCGTGACGATCGCCAGGCGGCGCCGACCGCGCTCGAGCGCGTACGCCGCGAAGCCCGCCGCGAGCACCAGCCCGGCGGCGGCGTAGACCCCGAACGTGGTGTTGCCGAACCCGTAGTACCGCGCGCCGAGCGTGGAGATGCCCAGGACGGAGCCCTGCTGCAGGACCGTCCCGGTGACCCCGTCGACCGTCACGACGAGCCAGGTGACGCCTGCGGCAGCGGTCGCGAGCCGCCACCGGCTCGCAGGCAGCAACCGGGCGATGCCCCAGGCGACGAGCGCGGTCGCGACCGTGGCCGCGCCCCACCACGCCGCGGCGGCGAACAGGGGCGCGGGCGAGCCCCACCACCGTGACAGCGCCGCGAGCTGGGCGCCCACGGGTGTGCACGCACCGAGCAGCAGCAGCGCGACCGTGAGGCGGCGCAGCGCGGGGACCGGCGGGCGTCCGCGCCGGCGCAGCAGCACGACGCCCCCGACCGCGAGCGCGCACGCCCCGCCGACGACCGCCAGCAGCAGCGGCAGCAGGTGCGGCGCGATCGTCGTCATCTCGGTCAGGTACCGGCGGTTCTCGACGGTGCGGTCCGCGGTCGTCCGGCGGTCGGCTCCGACGCGCAGCGGCGCACCGTCGAGGTCCGAGGGGTCGGCACCGGCCGCGTCGACGAGCGTGGCCGACAGGTCGGTCAACGTGACGATGCCCGTGCGGCGCGTCGAGTCCGACGTGAGCCAACCGACCGGTCCGCCACCGGCCTGCCACTGCACGACGGCCTGCAGGCCGGTCTCGCCGGTGGGCCCGTCGGACGTCCCGGCGACGACGACGCGCGTGCCGTCGTCCACCGCCGCGACGATGCGGCGCAGCTCGTCGTCGAGCAGCGCCAGGGCGTCGCGACGCTCGGCGCGATCGGCGGGCAGGTCCCCGCCGTCCACGACCGTCACGGGGCAGGCCGTCAGCGTCGCGTCGTCGACCTCCCCCAGCCTGCTCGCGTAGCGCTCGAGGGTGCCCTCCGGGTCCGCGAGCGCGAGCGCCGCCCCCGGCCCGATCGCCGTCGTGCATCGCTGGGTGGTCGCGACGAGCGCCGCGACCGTGCCCGGGGTGCCGTAGGAGCCGGCCGGGACGTCGTCGGACGGGGGGTCGACGAGCTGCGCCCAGCCCTGCACGCTCGCGGGTCCGGGCGGCCCTGCGCGCTGGTCGATCACGGGCATCGGCGGGCAGTCGTCGACGGCGCCGTCGTCGGGCCGGTCCTGGCCGTCCTCGGCGGAGCCGTCGCGGTCCGCGCCGCCCTGATCCGACCCGTCCTGCCCGGAGCCGTCCTCACCGAGGTCGCCCTGGGCCGGACCGCCGTCCTCACCGGTCACCGTCTGGCCGTCCGGCATGCTGACCGGCGGCACGCGACGGCCCGCGGAGATGGTCAGCCACCCGCCGAGCCGGCACATCTGCTCGGGCGAGGTGTGCACCGAGATCGACCCGACCGAGCCCTCGTCCACCATGCGCCACAGGGTGGGCGTGCCCGAGCGGTCCACGTCGTCCCAGTGCAGACCGCCGACGCCGACGAGCACGACGGGGCGTGGCTCGGCGGTCTCGTCCGTGGGCTCGGCGACGGCACCCGAGGCGACCGCGCCCGAGGCGCCTGCGAGCAGCGCGCCCGCGGTGAGCAGGACGCCGAGCAGCGCGGTCAGTGCACCGCGCACGGACCGCACGCCGCGACACGTGCGGGCAGGGCGGTGGGCGGGCACTCGACCAGGGTAGGGCGAGGGGGTCGCGCTCAGCGGTGCGTCGCCGGACGCGAGGGTGAGACCTTCCGCTTGACGGCGCCGGCGGCGGCCCGCACCCTGCGTGCGTTGACCGCCAGCTGCACGTCGCGGTACTGAGCGGCCCGGTGCAGCTGCCCGCGCAGGTCCGAGCCGGACGGGCGGTGCCGCAGCTCGCACGGGACCTCGACGACCCGGAAGCCCTGCCGCAGCAGGTCGATCGTCATGCCGGTCTCCACGCCCCAGCCGTGCGCGAGCGGCGTCGCCGCCTCGAACGCCTCACGCGTCAGGCAGCGCATGCCGGACAACGGCTGCGTCGGGGTCCACCCGGTGAGCGAGGCGATCGCGCGGCGCGCGGCCCCCACGACGATCCCGCGACCGCCCGCACCGGGCTGGGGCGGCAGCAACGCGATCGCCAGGTCGGCATGGCCCTCGAGCACGGGGGGCACCAGGGGTGCGGTGTTGACGGCCGTCTCGGCGAGGTCCCCGTCGAGGAACAGCAGGATGCGCGGCGGACGGTCCGGGGCGTCGCGCATCGCGACGACCGCGGCGCCCGTCTCCATCGCGGCGGCCTTGCCCCGGTTGTGCGAGTGCCGCACGACGACCGCGCCGGCCTCCCGCGCGACGTGCTGCGTGTTGTCCTCGGAGCCGTCGTCGACGACGAGCACGAGGTCGACGTGCGGGATCGCCCGGGCGGAGCGGACGGTGGCCGCGATGCGTCGCGACTCGTCCTTCGCCGGGATGATCACGGCCACGCGCTGGCGCACGCGCGGTCCGGAGGGGGTGCGGCCGACGGCCTTCGCCGACGAGCCACCGGCCGAGGCCCCGGGCTCGTCACCTGCGGGGTCGGCGGGAACGGGGGGGATCACAGAGCCAGCCTATCGACGTGCGGCACCGCTGCCGCACGAGACCGCGCGACGTCCCGGCGACGTCACGGAACCCGCACGCGACGTCCACCTCGGCCCGACGGTGCGCTCACCACAGCGTCCCGGCGAGGTCCGGGGCGCCGGTCCGCTCGAGGTCGAGCAGCTGCTGCTTGCGCTCGACGCCCGCCGCGAAGCCGGTCAGGGTGCCGTTCGCACCGATCACGCGGTGGCACGGCACGACGACGGCGATCCGGTTGGCGCCGTTGGCGGCACCGACCGCGCGGGAGGACGTCCGCGGGTCCAGGCCGAGGTCGGCGGCGAGCGCGCCGTACGTCGTCGTCGTGCCGTACGGGATGCGGCGCAGGCCTTCCCAGACCCTGAGCTGGAACGCCGATCCCGACGGCCGCAAAGGAAGGTCGAAGACCCGCAGCCCGCCGGCGACGTAGGCGGCCAGCTGGCGGGCGGCCTCGGCCAGGAGCGGGTCGTCCTCGGGCAGCACGCGCGTGCCGGGCGCGTCGGCGAACGGGTCGGGTGACGGGTCGTCGGACCGGACCAGGCGCACCTGGGTCACGGCGTCGTCGGTCACGACGACCGCGACCGGCCCGACGGGCGTCGTGAGCACCGTGTGCAGCGTCGCGGTCATGCCGTCCTCCTCGTCGTCAGGATGCCCCCGGCCCCTGACACGGCCGTGCCCGGGCGTCGTCGTGCAGACGCCCGGGCACCGCGGGACGTGAGGTGTCAGCGCAGCGTGACCTGGCGGGCGACGAGGCCCGCGCGGGCCCGACGCTCGTTCGCGTCGAGCGGCTCGGTGCTCTCGAGCGCCGCCGTGAACCGCGGCAGGAACTCGGCGAGCGGACCCTCGAGCTCCTCGGCCTCGGTCCCGCGCGCCAGCTCCCAGACCGGGACGACGAGCCCGCTGGAACGGAAGTACCCGATGAACTTGCCGTCGGCGAAGCCCGACTCGCGCTTGGCGTGCAGACGCGCCAAGCCGTCCAGCACGACCTGCTCGTCGTACGGCTGCGCCCAGCGCAGGAACTCCTTGGCGCCCATGCGGCACCAGTACGCGGACGGGACGCCGGCGACGGCCGCGGTGTCGATGATGCCCGCGTCGGCGTCCTCGATCGCCGCCTCGAGGTCGGACGTGCGCTCGACGTCGGGCGCCAGCCAGTACGCGAACGAGTCGTGGACGGTGACCTCGAACGGGACGGTCAGGTCGAGGACGTCCTGCAGGCGCGGGCCGGGCTCGGGCAGGCCGGTCGTCTCGATCGCGGTGCCGGGCTCGACGTCGAGCGCCTCGAGCAGCGCGGCAGCGAGGTCCCGGCTCGCGTCACCCGAGCTCGTGGCGGTCTGCAGCGCCAGCAGGATCACGCCGTCGGCGCGGTGCAGCGCGGGCCACGCCTGCGGCAGCACGGTGGTGACCAGCACGTCCTTGGCGCCGTACTCCTTCGTCGTGCGCGCCGTGGCCGTCGCGGCCGGCACGACCTCCTTGAGCGCGACCCAGTCGGGCTCGCCGGGCAGACCCTCGAACGGACGCAGCACGAACTCCACAGAACTCTTGGCCATGCGCGCGAGCCTACCGGCCCCACCCGCGCCGACCGCCACGCGCGGACCGCCCGGGACAGCGCGGCAGGAGCGCGCGGACGGCACGCTGCGCACGCATGCCCTCAGCCCGGCGGCCGAGGCCGAACGGGTGTGCAGCAGGCCCGCGGACCGGCAAGGATGGGCGCTATGCACCCGCGCGCCGGAACCCCCGCACTGCCCGAGGACCTCATCGACGTCGACGCGCTCGTGGGCGCGTACTTCGACCGCGTCCCGGACCCGTCGGTCCCCGACGAGCAGGTCGTGTTCGGCACGAGCGGCCACCGCGGCTCGTCGCTCGCGACCGCGTTCAACGAGGCGCACATCGTCGCGATCACGCAGGCGATCGTCGAGTACCGGCGCAGCCAGGGCACCGACGGCCCGCTGTTCATCGGGCGGGACACGCACGGGCTGTCCGAGCCGGCGCAGCGCACGGCCATCGAGGTGCTCGTCGCGAACGGCGTCGAGGTGCACGTCGACGCGCGCGACTCGTTCACGCCGACGCCCGCGGTGTCCCTGGCGATCCTGCGGCACAACGGCGCCGGCACCTCCGAGGGTGTCCGCACGCAGGGCCCGGGGCTCGCCGACGGCATCGTCGTGACCCCGTCGCACAACCCGCCCGCGGACGGCGGCTTCAAGTACAACCCGCCGCACGGCGGTCCCGCGGGCGGTGAGGCGACGGGCCCGATCGCGGCGCGCGCCAACGAGCTGCTGGCCGGCGGGTGGCGCACGGTGCCACGCACGCCCTACGAGCGAGCGATCACCTCGGACCTGATCAAGCGGCACGACTACCTGACGGCGTACGTCGACGACCTGACGAACGTCGTCGACCTCGACGCGATCAGGGCGGCGGGCGTGCGGATCGGCGCGGACCCTCTCGGTGGGGCGATGGCCGAGTACTGGGGCGAGATCGGCGAGCGGTACGGGCTCGACCTGACCGTGGTGAACCCGAGCGTGGACCCGCGCTGGCCGTTCATGACGCTCGACTGGGACGGCAAGATCCGCATGGACTGCTCGTCGCCGTACGCCATGGCCTCGCTCGTGAACCGCATGACGGCGGGCGGCGGCGAGGCGCCGTACGACATCGCCACGGGCAACGACGCGGACTCCGACCGGCACGGGATCGTCACGCCCGACGGCGGGCTGATGAACCCCAACCACTACCTCGCGGTGATGATCTCCTACCTGTTCGGCGGGGCGCGTCCGCACTGGTCGCCGAGCGCGGCGATCGGCAAGACGCTCGTGTCCTCCTCGCTGATCGACCGGGTGGGCGCCAGGCTCGGTCGGCACGTACTCGAGGTGCCGGTCGGGTTCAAGTGGTTCGTCCCTGGCCTGCTCGACGGCTCGGTCGGGTTCGGCGGCGAGGAGTCCGCGGGCGCGAGCTTCCTGCGCAAGGACGGCACCGTGTGGACCACGGACAAGGACGGCCCGATCGCGTGCCTGCTCGCCTCGGAGATCCTCGCGACCACGGGAAAGTCCCCCTCGGAGCACCACCGCGCGCTCGTCGACGAGCTCGGCGAGTCCTGGTACGCGCGCATCGACGCGGCCGCGACGCGTGAGGAGAAGGCCAAGCTCGCGGCGCTGTCCCCGGAGCAGGTCACCGCCACCACGCTGGCGGGCGGCGAGATCACCGCTCGGCTCACGACCGCGCCGGGCAACGGGGCGGCGATCGGCGGCCTGAAGGTGACGACCGACGACGCCTGGTTCGCGGCGCGCCCGTCGGGCACCGAGGACGTCTACAAGATCTACGCCGAGTCGTTCGTCTCCGCCGAGCACCTCGCGCGGGTGCAGGCCGAGGCGAAGGACGTGGTGGCGGCGGCGCTCGCCGGCTGAGCCGCGCGGTGCGGGTCCGGCGCTCAGGCGGGGACCCGCACCAGGTCCTGGTAGTCCGGGTGCCGCTCGATCCACGCCTTGACGAACGGGCACAGCGCGACGACGTCGCGCTGTGACGCGCGCACCTGGTCGAGCGCGCCGCGCACCAGTGCGCTACCCACGCCCCGCCCCTCGGCTGCGGGCAGCACCTCCGTGTGCGTGAACACCACGGTGCCGCCCTGCGCGTCGTACGCGGCGATCCCCAGGAGAGCGCCGTCCGCGTCGCGCGCCTCGAACCTCTGCTCGTCGACGACTTCCACCACGTCCACCATCCGCACATCGTGGCCCGGGCGGCGCCCGCACGCACGCCGCGGGACGGCTCCGGGACGTGCACGGTTGCCGCCGCACCGCGGACCTCCCGGTGCGCGGGCACGCGCCGGGAGGGTGGCCGCGCGTGCTGACGACCTCCGGCCTGGTGCGACGATGGGGCGGTGTTCCGGCCGTACCGCGCAGTCCTGTCCCGCCCCGGCGCTCTGGCGTTCTCCGCCGCCGGCGTGGTGGCCCGGCTCCCGATCTCGATGGTCGGGATCGGCATCGTCCTGGCGGTCTCCTCGATCTACACCGACTACGCGTTGGCGGGCCGCGTCTCCGCGGTGTTCGTGGTGGCCTCGGCGGTCACCGCTCCCCTCATCGCCCGTGCCGTCGACCGGTACGGGCAGGCGCGCGCGATGTTCCCGGCGATGGCGACGTCCGCCACCGGGCTCGTCGCCCTGATCCTCGCGCTGACGGCCCAGGCGTCCGAGCCCGTGCTCTACGTGACGGCGGTGGTCGCCGGGATCAGCGGCCAGTTCGGCTCGCTCGTGCGCGCCCGCTGGACGGCCGTGCTCCACGACGAGCCGGGCGCGCTGCACACCGCGTACTCGCTCGAGTCCGCCCTCGACGAGCTGGTCTTCATCGTCGGCCCGGCGGCGGCCACCCTGCTCGCGACGAGCGTCGCCCCGACCGCCGGCATCGTGGTGCCGCTGGTCGCGATGGTCCTGGGCGGCACGTGGTTCCTGCTGCAGCGCCGCACCGAGCCGCCGCCCACGCCCCGTCACTCGGCGGGCGGCCCGTCGGTCCTGGCCGCCCCCGGCATGCTGCTGCTCATCGCGGTGTTCCTCGCGATGGGCGCGATCTTCGGGGCGACGGACATCGCGACGGTCGCGTTCGCCGAGGAGGAGGGCCGCAAGTCCGTGTCCGGGGCGATCCTCGCGGTGTTCGCCGCCGGTTCGCTGATCTCGGGGTTGCTGTACGGCGCCCGTCACTGGGTGCGGCCGCTGTGGGTGCGGTTCGGCATCGGCATGGTGCTGCTCGGCGTCGGGGTCACGTTCTTCTTCGTCGTGAACTCGCTGTGGGCGCTCGCCGCGGTCATGTTCGTCACGGGCTTCGCGATCGCGCCGACCCTGATCAACGGCAACGGCCTCGTGCAGGAGCTCGTCGCACCGGGACGCCTCACCGAGGGGCTGACGTGGGTCGGCACGGCGCTCGGCATCGGGGTGTCGATCGGCTCGTCGATCGCGGGCGCACGGATCGAGGCGGCCGGCTCGCACGGGGGGTTCCTCGTCGTGGTGATCGCCGGCGGGGTGGCGGTCGTCGCGACGCTCGCGTCCCTGCGCACGCTGCGCGCGGGGCACGAGGCCCGGTTGGCTGCCGCGCTCGCCGACGCCGACGTCGTCGGCCTGACCGGCGCGCCCGCCACCGACCAGGTGACCGACGCGCCGTCCGCCGATCGGGTGCTCGACGCGGACGGGCCGTCCGATCTGCACGGGAACGCCTGAGCCCGCTCTACGCTCCTGGGCGTGACCGAACCACGCGCGATCCCCTCGACCGTCCCCGTCGAGGCGTTGGCGGCGCTCGTCGCACCGCTCGGCACGCTCGTCGAGGCGGTCCGCCTCGAGGGCGGGTACTTCGCGACGACGTACCGCGTGACGCTCGCCGACGGGTCCCGTGTGGTGGTCAAGACGGCTCCGACGGACGCCTCGCGGCTCATGACGTACGAGCACGACCTCATCCGCACCGAGGCGCTCGTGTACGGCCTGGCCGCCGAGCACCCGGCGTTGCCGATGCCGCGCGTGCTGCACACCGACTTCACGCGCACGCTGCTGCCGAGCGACGTCGTCGTCGCGTCCTTCCTGGACGGCGTCCCGCAGTCGGAGGCGGGGTTCGGGCCGTTCGAGGACGACGAGCGTGCGGCGCGCGCCCGCGCGGACCTCGGGGTGCTGATCGGGCGGCTCGCGACCGTCACCGGGACGGTGTTCGGCTACCCGCAGTCCCCCGCGCTGCAGGCGCCGACGTGGCGGGCCGCGTTCACCGCGATCGTCGAGGCGCTGCTCGCCGATGCCGCGGTGTGGGACCTCGACGTGTCCGCCGCGCGGGTCCGCGCGGCGCTGGCCACCCACGGGCACCGGCTGGACGAGGTCGTCGTCCCGTCGATCGTGCACAGCGACCTGTGGCCCGGGAACCTGTTCGTCGACACCGCGACGGGCCAGATCGTCGGCGTCATCGATCCCGAGCGCGCGATGTGGGGTGACCCGCTCGTGGACGTCGTCGGCGCGGACCCCATGTGGGACGGGCTCGACCGCCCGCAGGACGTCCCCCTGGTCGCGGCGCTCGACGTGTCGTCGCCGGGTGCCGTGACGCGGCTGCTGCTCTACCGGATGTGGCTCGGCCTCGTCATGACGATCGAGGGCTCCCCGCGTGGCTACACCGGCGAAGGGGCCGAGGCGTACCGCGCGACGAGCCACGCGAACGTGATCCGAGCACTCGACGAGCTCGACGCCCGCGCACCGCAGGTCTCCTGACGCTCTGGCGTCCGGCGTGCGCCGGGGGCAGGCTGTCACTCATGGCCGCACCCGACGCGCGTCTGCGTGAGCTCGCGCTGCTGCGCCGTGTGCGCGACAGGATCGACCGCGAGTACGCCCAGCCGCTCGACGTCGAGGCGCTGGCGCGGGGTGTGCACGTCTCCGCGGGGCACCTGAGCCGGCAGTTCCGGGCGGCGTACGGCGAGTCGCCGTACAGCTACCTCATCACGCGGCGCATCGAGCGCGCGATGACGCTGCTGCGCCGGGGCGACCTGTCCGTGACCGACGTGTGCTTCGCGGTGGGCTGCTCGTCGCTGGGGACGTTCAGCACACGGTTCTCCGAGCTGGTCGGGATGTCCCCGAGCGAGTACCGGCGCCGCGCGGCCGACGAGGGAGCCGGGATCCCGAGCTGCGTGGCGCGGCAGGTGATGCGGCCGATCCGGCAGTCGTCGCACGAGCCGCCGGCCGTCGGGACCTCGGCGCCCGCAGCCGGGGCCCCGGCGCAAGCCGTCAGGAATCGAGAAGCGACGCCCGTCCCCCGCTCCTAGCGTGGCGGCATGGACCTCATCATCCACTCCACGTTCCTGCCGGCCGACGACCCGGAGACCTCGCTCGCGTTCTACCGCGACGTGCTGGGCTTCGAGGTGCGCAACGACGTCGGCTACGGCCAGATGCGCTGGATCACGGTCGGCTCCACCGACCAGCCGCAGACGTCGATCGTCCTGCACCCGCCGGCGGTGGACCCGGGCCTGACCGACGACGAGCGCCGCACGATCGCCGAGATGATGGCCAAGGGCTCGTACGCGACGCTCGTGCTGGCCACGTCCGACCTGGACGGCACGTTCGACCGGCTCGCCGCTGCGGGCGCCGAGGTCACCCAGGAGCCCACCGACCAGCCGTACGGCATCCGCGACTGCGCGTTCCGCGACCCGGCGGGCAACCACCTGCGCATCAACCAGCTCTAGCCCCGCACCTGCCTGCCCCTCCCCTGCCGAGCCCATCGACCGCTGCGGGCCGCCGCCATCCCGACGAGGTCGTCGGACCGCGGCCACGTCGTCAGGGATCAGTACGACCTGCCGCGAGGCAGACGACGTCGCTGCACTCCCAACTCGCTCACAGCGGCTTCTGGGTGACCTCTCAGGGCGGTCATGTTCTCTGGAGTCCGCTGGCACAGAGCACCCGAACCCCTGGAGGCAGATAGATGGCATCCACCCCTACCCCCCAGCCGAACCCCGCGGACGAGCCGGTCTCGCCCGCGCCCGCAGCCGCGGCTCCCGCCGAGCCGACGGCCGCCCCCGCCCCGGCACCTGCGGACGAGCAGCGGCCCGCCGCCGCGGACGTCCCGGCCAAGCCCTCGCTGCGTGAGCGCGCCACGGCGCGACCGCTCGCCACGGCCGGCGTCGCGGCGCTCGTGGCCTTCTGCGTCGCGGGCGTCGGCGGGTACGCGATCGGTCACGCGGTCGGCGACGACCACGGTCCGCAGCAGAGCATCGCCCGGCACGACGAGGGCGGCATGCGCGGCGAGCACGGCCGCGGTGACGCCGAGGGCTTCGGTGGTCGTCCCGAGCGCGCCCCCGGCGGCGACCGGTCCGAGCAGCGCGGGAACGAGGACGGCTCGGACAAGGGCATGACCCGCGAGCGGCCCGACCACGGCTCGACCGAGCGACCCGACCACGGCTCGACGGAGCGGCCCGACCAGGGCTCGACCGAGCGGCCCGACCAGGGCTCGACCGAGCGGCCCGAGCGGGACTCGGCCGAGCGCCCGGGCAAGGGGTCGACCGAGTCCCCGGACCGGGGTTCGGCGACGCCTCAGCAGAGCAGCGCGTCCGCCGGGCTCTGACCTCGTAGCCCGAGCCCGCACCGGCCGGGCGTGAGCACTCCGCCCGATCGGTGCGTCCCATCGAGCCCCCCGCAGAGCACTCTGCGGGGGGCTTCCTCATGCGGGGGTGCCGTTCGCGGCGTCACCGCCGCCGGCGGGCGGCGAGGTCGCTCACCAGCCCGACGAGGAGTCGGGCAGCATCGGGGCGCAGGTGGTGGCGCCCTTCGGCAGCGGCTCGAAGTGCCAGACCTCGTTGGCGTAGGTCCGGCACAGCCCGAAGTCGAGCGCGTGCTCGCCGAGCCACAGCGCACCCTCGGTGGGGCCGATGTCGACCGCGAGCCCCGTGACGTGCGCCGAGCTCTCCGGCGGCAGCACCCACCGGCTCGCCTCGCGCTTCGACCCGTACCGCTTGATCGCGGCCGCGACGAGACCCTCCTGCTCCTGCACGGTGCGCTTGCCCGACGTCACCGTCAGCACCACGCCGTCCGCCTCTGCCGCCGCCTGTGCGCGGGCCACGCGCCGGGCGAGCGTCGGGTCGAGGCCCGTCGCGGCGAGCGCGTCCGCGACGGCGACGACGTAGGCGTCGTCCCTGGTCTCGGCCCTCCCCTCTCCCGCAGCAGCGCCGGGACCCTCGGCGGTGGCGCCGCCGTCGCACCCCTCGTCGTTCGGCTCGGGGCATCCCTGGGCAGGCACGCCCCCACCCGCCCGTGGCTGCGGACCGACGGGCGCCTCGTCGGAGGCGGTCGTCGGGCCCCCCAGCCACCCGACGACCGCCTCCGACCGCGCCCCCGTGAGCCCGTACACCGCCCCTCCAGCGAGTACGAGCACGACGACGAGCGCCACGCGCCGCCCCCGATGCCGCCGCACGCCCTCCCGTGCGACGCCGTCCGCGAGCACTGCGTCCGCGAACACTGCGTCCGCGCGAGCTCTCGTTGCGACCGGTCGACCGTCTGCGTCGGTGACCGGCGACCACGTCGAGCGCGCCGTCCGCGGAGCACGCGGCTCCGGGACGCCCCGGCCACCGACGCTCCCGTCGACGACCGCCGCCGCGGTGGCGGGGCCCAGCGGTCGCCGGCTCCATGCGGCGTCGGTCGTGCCGGACGGGTGGCTGGTGACCGCGCCTGCCGGGGCGTGCGCGGTGACGGCACGGGACCGCACGGAGCGGCCGCCCGCCTGCCTCGACCCGACGCTCGTCGGCGCAGCGCTCGCCGGCACAGCGCTGGTGGGCCCGGTGCCGGTCGGCGCGGTGCTCGTCGGCCCGGTGCTGGTCGGCCCAGTGCTCGTCGTCATGGTGACGAGCCTCGCGGGACCGGATGGACCCGGGCGTCGGGCTGGGGTCTGGTCGTGGCGGGGGCCGTGCCCGACCCTCGGTCGACGCGGTGCCCACCCTGCGGCGACCCCCGGCGGCCCGGGTCCACCCCAGGGTGGAGAGCGTGTCGTCCCGCAGGGCGTCGGCGCCGCGCCGCGGTCCGCGTAGCGTGGCGTCATGTCGCACGCTGATCCGGCCGCCGACGCCGTGACCAGGCCGGACGGGTCGTCGTCCGGTGGTGCGACGCCCGACGACACCGCGACCGCAGCTCTCCGGCAGTGGGCGGCCGCGCCGCCGCCACGACCGCGCGGCGTCGCCCGGCCGAACCCGGGGCGGGACGTCGTCCGGGCGGGCCCGGCGGATCCCGACGACGGTGTGGGCCCCGCGGGTGGGGACCCGACGGGCGTCGGCCCGACGACCACCCGCCCGACAGGTGCCGGGCGGGTCGCGGGTGCCGTGCTCCGGCAGGACGTCGTGGTCGCGCTGACCGTCGGCGCGGTGTGGGGCGGTGCGCTGCGCGTCGTCAGCTCGTGGGACTACTGGATGCCGCGGTCGATCGCGACCTGGTGGTGGGCCGGGCTGTGGTTGGTGGTGGCGATCGCGCTGCGCCGGGCCGCGCCGCGTGCAGGCTTCGTGCTCGTCATCGTCGGGTACGCGGTGACGTACACGCTCGTCGTCGACGGCGGCCGCATGCAGGCGCTCGTGCACGTGATCCCGGTGCTGGCCGCGACGTACGCCGTGACCAGGGCCGGCGCGCTGCCCGCGTGGGTCGCGGCGCCCGTCGGGGCGGTCGCGGGCGTCGTGCTGCAGGCCGGGGTGGCCAACGCCGCGTGGGGGCTGAGCACGTTCGACTGGCACCCCGTGCTCGACCTGTCCTCGGCCGCGCAGCTCGTCGCGCTCGTCGTCGCTGCCGCGGTGATCGGGGCGATGGTGCACCGGCTCGCGCAGACGTCCGCGTCGCTCGCCGAACGCAACGCGCAGCTCGTCGCGCTGCAGGAGGTTCGGGCCCGGGAGGCGGTGCTCGACGAGCGCACGCGCATCGCGCGCGAGCTGCACGACGTGGTCGCGCACCACGTCTCGGCGATCGTCGTGCGCGCGCAGGCCGCCGACCGTGTCGCGGACGCCCAGCCCGACGCGCCGCGCGAGGCGGTGCGCTGGATCGCCCCGGCGGGCCGCGAGGCGCTGGACGCGATGCGGTCCGTAGTGCGCGTGCTGCGCACGGGCGACGACGAGTCCGCCCCCTACGCCCCGACCGCCGGCCTCGAGTCGCTGCCCGCGGTCGTCGGACGCGTGCGCGAGGCGGGTCTGGACGTGGACGCGACCCTGCCTGCTCCCCTGCCGGCGTGCGCGCCCGCGGTGGGGATCGCCGTGGTGCGGGTCGCGCAGGAGGCGCTGACGAACGTGCTCGTGCACTCCGCGACGACGACCGCGACGCTCACGCTGACCGCCGCGGGCGGCACGCTGCAGCTCGTCGTGCAGGACCCCGGCCCACCACGCCCGCACGACTCCGGCGGTGGCAGCGGCCTGCTCCACATGCGCGAACGCGCCGCCGCGGCCGGCGGCACTGTGATCGCAGGACCCCGGCCAGGCGGCGGCTGGGCCGTCCACCTCACGCTTCCCCTGGAGGGCGCACGTGCCTGACCTGACCCGCGTGGTCGTCGTCGACGACCAGCCGACGATCCGCCTGGGCCTGCGGATGATCCTCGACCACGAGCCGGACGTCGAGGTCGTCGGCGAGGCCGGCGACGGCGCCGCCGCACTCGACGTCGTGCGGGCCACGCGGCCCGACGTGGTGCTGCTCGACGTGCGCATGCCCGGGATGGACGGCGTCGAGGCCACGCGCCAGATTCGCGCCGACCCGCTGCTGGATGACGTGCGCGTCGTCGTGCTGACCACGTTCGACGACGAGGAGTACGTGACCGGTGCGCTGCGCGCCGGGGCGGATGCGTTCCTGCTCAAGGACACCGAACCCGCCACGCTCGTCGCGACCGTGCACCGCGTGCGCGCCGGCGAGCAGGTGCTCGACCCGAAGGTGACCGGCGTCGTCGTCAGCCAGTGGCGCACCTGGGCCGCCGGCCGCACCGCATCCGAGCCCGCTGCCGGCAGCGGTCCGGCCGGTGCCGTCGCGAGCCTGACCCAGCGTGAACGCGAGGTCCTGATCGCCGTCGCCCGCGGCGGCTCCAACCCCGACGTCGCCGACCAGCTCGGCGTCGGCGAAGCCACCGTCAAAGCCCACGTCCACGCTCTGCTCCGCAAGCTCGGCTGCACCACCCGCACCCAGCTCGTCGTGGCCGCCTACGAATCAGGCCTCATCACCGTCGGCCACTAGCTCGGGCCGGCGGGCAGCCGATCCGACCATCGGCCCATTGGCATGCCGGCTCTTCGGATCTGAGCGTGGGTGAGGGTCGGCGCGGCGTTGCGTGGAGGCAGGGTCGGGGCCTCCAGGATCGGTAGCGACCAAGCCATCCGTTCCGACGGAGACCCCGACGTGTCTGACTGTAGA
>JAEYUL010000213.1 GCA_023432565.1 Actinomycetes bacterium
CTGCTGAGGCAGACCGCCGAGCGGCTCGGGTACGGCGACGTGACGACGTACGTGAGCTCGGGCAACGTCGTGCTCACGACGACGGACCCAGCGGCGCGGGTCGCGGACGCGCTGAGTGCCGCGCTGACCGCCGAGACGGGGTTCGCCGTGCCCGTGATCACGCGGACCGGGCGCCAGTGGCACCGGATCGTGGACGCGCTGCCCTTCCCCGACGAGGCGCGCGACGACCCGTCACGCCTCGTCGTCGTCACGTGGGACGGACCCGTGTCCGACAGCGCCCTGGCGTTCGAACCGGCGCGCTACGGGTCCGAGCAGGTGCTGTGGCGCGACCGCGAGCTCTACGCCTACTACCCGCAGGGGCAGGGTCGGTCGAAGCTCACGCTCCCGGTCCTGGAGAAGGCGGCCGGTCGCCGCGGCAGCGCGCGCAACTGGAGGACCGTGCTCGCGCTCGACGCCCTCGTCCGCGAGCGCGAATGACCCCACGACGCGGGTCCGCCGAGGACGAGGTCGGCGCGAGGGCGAATGCCCTGGCTTCGCCGGGGATCCTCTGATGGGATCGAGCGCATGTCCGAGCTGACCATCGACTCCTTGTCCAAGGCGTACGGGCAGGTCCAGGCCCTGCGCGACATGTCGTTCCAGGTGCACGCCGGGGAGATCTTCGGCTTCGTGGGGTCCAACGGCGCCGGCAAGTCGACGACGATGCGGATCGTCCTGGGGGTGCTCGCCGCGGACTCGGGTGAGGTGCGTTGGAACGGCCGTCCGCTCGATCTCCAGGTGCGGCGCCGGATCGGCTACATGCCCGAGGAACGTGGGCTCTACCCGCGGATGCGGGTCGGGGAGCACCTCGTCTACCTCGCGCGCCTGCACGGGATGTCGAAGTCGGCGGCCGTCGAGGCGATGGAGCACTGGACGCAGGTGCTCGGGATCGACTCCCGGCGCGGCGACGAGGTGCTCAAGCTCTCGCTCGGCAACCAGCAGCGCGTCCAGCTGGCCGCCGCGCTCGTGCACTCCCCCGACATCCTGGTGCTCGACGAGCCCTTCTCGGGGCTCGACCCCGTGGCCGTCGACGTCATGAGCCAGGTGCTGCGCGACCAGGCCGCCGCGGGTGTGCCGGTGATGTTCTCCTCCCACCAGCTCGAGCTCGTCGAGCGGCTGTGCGACCGCGTCGGGATCGTGCGCGCCGGATCGATGGTCGCGGTCGGCGGCATCGACGAGCTGCGCAGGACCCCTGAGCGCCGATGGGTCGTCGACGGACCGGCGCCCGATCTCTGGCTCCCGCGCGTGCCCGCGGCACGACTGGTCTCCTCGCAGCCGGTACCGGGCGCCGCGTCGGCGCACCGCAGCGTCGTCGAGGTGGCCGACCCCGGTCTCGTCGACGTCGACCAGGAGCTCCTGAGCGCGGCCCTGGCCGCAGGCCCGGTGCGCGAGTTCGCCCGGGTGCGCCCGTCGCTCGTCGAGCTCTACCGACACGTCGTCGCGAGCGACGACTCCCCCGCCACCGCCGACCGCACTCCCGCCGAGGTGACCGCATGAGCACGCCCACGTCGACACGCCCGAGCGCCACCGGGACGGGCGAGCTGAGCACCGGCGCAGCCATCCGGCTCGTCGCCGGCCGGGAGATCTCGACCCGCATGAGGACGAAGTCGTTCATCTGGACGACCGCGCTGTTCGTCGCCGCGGTCGTGCTCGGCGGTGTGCTGCTCAACGCCGTGAACGGTCAGGGGCCCGACGCCACGCAGGTGGGCTTCATGCCCGAGGCCTCCGCCGCCGCCGACGCGTTCGAGGCGACCGCGACGGGCATGGGCGTGACCGTCGAGACCCGCGACGTGGCCGACGCAGCCGCAGCCGAGCAGGCACTGCGCGACGGCGACGTCGCGCTCGTCGTCACCTCGGTCGACCCGACGTTCGACGTCCGGGTCGACTCGGCCGTCGACCAGACGATGCAGCCCGTGCTCGTCGCGTTCGCCCAGCAGCTCGCGCTCTCGTCGGCGGTGACCGACCTCGGCGGCAACCCCGCGCAGGTCTCGGGGCAGATCGCCTCGGCCGCCCCGCAGGTCACGGCGATCGAGCCGGAACCCGCACGCGACGGCGGGCAGATCATCGCCGGCTACCTCGCCGGGATCCTGCTGTTCATCTCGCTCATGACGGCGGGGCAGCTCGTCGCGCAGGGCGTCGTCGAGGAGAAGTCGAGCCGCGTCGTCGAGCTCCTGCTCGCCTGCCTGCGGCCGTCCCAGCTCATGGCGGGCAAGGTGCTCGGCATCGGCGTCGTCGGGCTCGTGCAGGTCGTTCTCGTCGTCGCCGCCGGCGCGGGGACCGCGACAGGGTTGGGGCTGCTGGACTCCTCCGCGCTCGACCTGGGCTCGACCGCGCTGTGGGCGCTCGTGTGGTTCGTCGTCGGCTTCGCGATGTTCGCCCTCGTGCTCGGGGCGCTGGGAGCACTCGTCTCGCGGCAGGAGGACATCGGCTCGGTGATCGGCCCGGTCACGACGCTGATGATCGTGCCGTACGCCATCGGCATCTCGGTCCTGCCGTGGGACCCGACCAACACGCCGGCCACCTGGCTGTCGTACGTGCCCTTCTGCTCGCCGTTCCTCATGCCGATCCGCATCGCTCTGGGCGCCGCCGAGACGTGGGAGGCACTGCTCGCGCTGGGGTTGTCGGTCGCGCTGATCCCGGCGCTCGTCTGGCTCGCGGGGCGTGTCTACTCCGGGGCGGTGCTGCACTCGGGCGGCCGCCTGAAGGTGCGCGAGGCGCTACGTCGCGCCTGACCGCGTCACGACGCGGGCCCGGCGGACCTGGGCGGGCCCGCGTCACCCCGGCGGAGACGCCTCGCAGGGCGGGGGCGCGGCCCGCGCCCTCGTGCGGGCTACGTTGGGCGCATGGCGACGCTCTTCACCAAGATCATCGACGGCGAGATCCCGGGACGGTTCGTGTGGGCCGACGACGTGTGCGTCGCGTTCGCCACGATCGCGCCGATCACCGACGGGCACGTCCTCGTGGTGCCGCGCGCCCAGATTCCCGAGCTCACCCAGGCACCCGACGACGTGATCGCCCACCTCGCGGTCGTCGCCCGCACGATCGGTGCGGTGCTGCAGACGGAGTGGCACGCGCCGCGCGCCGCGCTGCTGGTGGCCGGCTTCGAGGTGCCGCACCTGCACCTGCACGTCCTGCCGGCCTGGGACGAGGCGAGCCTGACGTTCGCCAACGCCCGGACCGACGTCCCCGCCGACGAGCTCGACGCGGCCGCGGAGCGGGTGCGCACGGCGCTGCGCGCGGCCGGTCACGGCGGCCACGTCCCCCGCTCCCTGCACTCCCCCGCGCTCTGAGCACACCGGGTCCCGACGTCAGCCCACCCGGTACCGGGCCATGAGGCGCGGGAGACACGGTTCGCCGATGGCCTGCGCCCGCACCGGCAGGCGCGGCCGGCTCCGGTGCGCTCCGACCGCGCCACGCCGCCGCGACCTGTGGCCCCGTGCCGGTTCACGCCGGAGCATGGGGGCATGACGACGGACGCACCGGCGGGGGCGACTCCCGCTCGCGGGCCGGCGCGCGGGCCCGCGGGGCGGCAG
>JAEYUL010000005.1 GCA_023432565.1 Actinomycetes bacterium
GGCGACCCCACCCCGCGGCACGAGCCGCGCCGAGCGCGCCGAGGTCGCTCCGCCCCGCCTGTTCTCGGTGCGCACGATCGTGCTGGGCTGCGTGCTGGTCCTGGCGTTCGTGCTGGTCTACCCGACGCTGCACACCTACCTGCGCCAGGAGGCCGACCTGCGGGCGTTGCGCACGCAGGTCGAGCAGGCTCGCGAGCGCAACGAGGACCTCGAGGCCGAGCTGGCGCGCTGGGACGACCCGGCCTATGTGACGGCGCAGGCTCGCGAGCGGCTGGCCTACGTGCTGCCGGGGGAGACCGCGTACCGCGTCGTGGACCCCGAGTCGGTGCAGGAACCGGAGGACGAGGCTGCCGACGAGACGCCCGTGGTCGCGACGACCGCGGAGGTCCCGTGGTACACGTCGGTGTGGGAGTCGCTCGTCGTCGCGGGCGAGACGCCCGAGCAGGGCAAGGATTCCGAGCAGGCCGGGGAGCCCGAGCAGGCCGAGGAGCCGGCGAGCGGCACGCAGGCAGGCACGGGCTCGTCGAAGCGCGACGGCGCGAGCACCGAGCGCGAGCGGTCGAAGCGCGCGACGGGGACCACGGAGTCGAGCGGACCCTGACCGGCGCTCCGAGGTCCGAGGTGGGCGACAATGGACGTCCTGGACCCGGGACGAAGGAGCGTTGTGCCGACCACCACCACCGCCGTGACCGAGCGAGACCTCGAGGTCCTCGCCGAGCAGCTCGGTCGCCCGCCGCGCGGCGTCGTGGCGATCTCCGCGCGCTGCGTGTGCGGCCGTCCCCTCGTCGTGCGGACCCTGCCCCGGCTGGACGACGGCACCCCCTTCCCGACGACGTACTACCTGACGAACCCGCAGGCCGTCGCCGCCGTGAGCACGCTCGAGGCGTCGGGGCTGATGAAGGAGTGGACGGCGCGCCTCGCGCTGGACGCCGAGCTCGCCGCGGCCTACCGCCGCGCGCACGAGAGCTACCTGGCGGACCGCGCCGAGCTCGGTGACGTCCCGGAGATCGCCGGGATCTCCGCCGGGGGCATGCCGACCCGGGTCAAGTGCCTGCACGTGCTGGTCGGGCACGCGCTCGCGGCGGGCCCGGGCGTCAACCCGTTCGGCGACGAGGCGCTCGAGCTGCTGCGCCCGACGTGGCGTCCTGACCGCTGCACGTGCTGAGGCGCGGGCGGCCGACCGCCGGGCGCTCGTCGTGCGGGGCAGCCCCGGCGCGGGTGCGAGGATGTGCGCCGTGACGCGAGTGGCTGCCATCGACTGCGGGACCAACTCCATCCGGCTCCTGGTGGCGGACGTGGACCCGGTGTCGGGCACGCTCGTCGACCTCGACCGCCGCTCGGAGGTCGTACGGCTCGGCCAGGGTGTGGACCGCACCGGCCGGCTGGCACCCGAGGCGCTCGCACGCACGCTCGAGGCGAGCGCGCGCTACGCGCGGATCTGCGACGAGCTCGGCGTCGCCGCTGTGCGGTTCGTCGCGACGTCGGCGTCCCGCGACGCCGAGAACCGCGCGGAGTTCGTCGACGGCGTGCGCGCGCTGCTGGGCGTGGAGCCCGAGGTGGTCTCGGGCGGCGAGGAGGCGGCGCTGTCGTTCCGTGGCGCGACGGGCGTGGTCGCGGCGCGGCACCCCGGCCCGTTCCTCGTGGTGGACCTCGGCGGCGGCAGCACCGAGCTCGTCCTGGGGCAGGACGCGCCGCAGGCCGCGCTCTCGATGGATGTGGGGTGCGTGCGCCTCACCGAGCGACACCTGCACGGCGACCCGCCGTCGGGGCAGGAGCGGGCGGCCGCGCACCGGGACGTCGCGGCGGCGCTGGACGAGGCGGCTGCCGTGGTGCCGCTCGCGCGCACGGCGACGCTCGTGGGGCTGGCCGGGTCGGTGACGACGGTGACCGCGCACGCGCTGGGCCTGGACTCGTACCGCCCGGAGCTGATCGACGGCGCGGTGCTGCCGACCGGCCAGGTGCTCGCGGCGTGCGACGACCTGCTGGGCCGGACCCGTGCGCAGCGAGCCGAGCTCGGTTTCATGCACCCCGGCCGGGTCGACGTGATCGGTGCCGGCGCCCTGGTGTGGCACGACGTGGTGACGCGCGTGCGCGACGAGGTCGCCGCCGCGGGCGGTGCGCTCGAGACCGTCGTGACCTCGGAGCACGACATCCTGGACGGCATCGCCCTCAGCGCCGCGGAGCGCGTCGCGTCCTGAGCACTGCCTTCCCCGAGGCGCTGAACCGCATCGGGAAGGGGTCAGCGCCTGTGGTGGAGGTCACCGCAACCGGTACCATCCCACGGATCGAACTGCTGACTCCTCGACCCCGGTGATGGCACGATGTGCGGCAGTGGCCTGATGGGAGCGATTCCACGGGCGGGTTCGACGAGCACGCCTCGTCGTCCGCCCCACCTCGCCCCCAGCTCGACGAGGAGCTCTGACGATGGACCAGCGTGACCACACCGTGCCGCAGCCGCGGCTCGTCGCACGGCGCACGGTGCTCGAGATGGGCTGCGGCCTCGTCGGGCTCGGCCTGCTGGCGGCGTGCACGGACGACGATGAGCACGCGAAGGTCCCGCACCCCTCGGCGAGCGCGTGGACCGCGCCCGCCGAGCCGCTGCGGTTCCCCACCGGCTTCGTCTGGGGTTCGGCGACCGCGGCGTTCCAGGTCGAGGGCTCGACCTCCGCGGACGGCCGTGGCGTGTCGATCTGGGACACGTTCGCCGCGCAGCCCGGCCACATCGACGACGGTTCGACCGGTGAGCCCACCGCCGACCAGTACCGGCGCTGGGAGAGCGACCTGGACCTCATGGTCGAGCTCGGCCTGCAGGCCTACCGGTTCTCGGTCGCGTGGCCCCGCGTGGTGCCCACGGGATCGGGCGAGATCAACCAGAAGGGCATCGACCACTACCGCAGGCTCGTCGACGGCCTCCTCGACCGCGGGCTGCGCCCCGCGATCACGCTGTACCACTGGGACCTGCCGCAGCCGTTGCAGGACAAGGGCGGGTGGGCGGTGCGGGAGACCGCCGACCGCTTCGCCGAGTACGCGCACGTCATGTTCGAGGCGCTGCGTGACGTCGAGGCCACCTGGTTGACGATCAACGAGCCGAAGACCACGGCGATGGTGGGGTACGCGGGCACCGAGCACGCGCCCGGACTCGGCGACCTCGACGCGGGTCTGGCGGCAGTCCACCACCAGCTGCTCGCCCACGGCAAGGCGGTCGCGGAGTTCCGGTCGGTCGGGGGCCGGGGCGAGATCGGCATCGCGCTCAACCTGATGCCCGTGTACGGCGCCGCCAGGGCCGAGGCGGCCGCGCGCCGCCTCGACGCGGCCGAGAACCGCCTCTACCTGGACCCGCTGCTTCGCGGCGCGTACCCGCAGGATGCGATCGGCGAGGCGCCCGGTCAGCTGCGCGGCGACCGTGCGGCGTTCGACGCGCTCGTGCTGCCCGGCGACCTGCAGACCATCGCGGCGCCGTGCGACCTGCTCGCCGTGCAGTACTACGGCGCCGCCGGCATCGACAAGAGCGGCAACTGGCTGCAGCTGTTCCCGCCGTCGCCGGCGGGGTGGCAGCAGGTTCACCCGGAGGGGCTGTACGAGCTGCTCGTGCGCCTCACGGCGGACTACCCCGACCTGCCGCCGCTGATCATCAGCGAGAACGGCATCCCGGACCCCGACGCGCAGGGGCAGATCCAGGATCCGCTGCGTGTCGACTTCCTGCGCCAGCACCTGCAGCAGGCCGCGCGGGCCGTGGCCGAGGGCGTCGACCTGCGGCAGTACTACGCGTGGTCGTTCCTCGACAACTTCGAGTGGGCGCGCGGCATGACGCAGCGCTGGGGGATCGTGCACGTCGACTACGAGACCCAGCGCCGCACCCCGAAGGCCAGCGCGTACTGGTACGCGGACGTCGTCCGGGCGAACGCGGTCGAGCCGGGCTGACGCCGGGCCGCGGTGACGACCCTCACACGGCTCGGGGGGTCCGTGTGCGCATTCTCACCGGCCGGTGAGGTGTCCCCTTCGTCCCGCGCAGATACCGTTGAGGTATGCCTCAGTCTGCCTCCACGTCGGTCGACGAGCCGGTCGCCCCGCACCGCCAGGCCAAGCCGCGCAAGGTCCCCCGCGTGCTCATCCTCGGCGGTGGCACCGTCGGCCTGTACTCGGCTCGCCGACTGCGCAAGCGCCTCGGGCGTCGTGAGGCCGCGATCGTCGTCGTCGATCCCCGCCCGTACATGACGTACGCGCCGTTCCTCCCCGAGGCGGCCGCGGGCTCGATCGACCCGCGCAACGTCGTCGCGCCGCACCGTCGCGCACTCAAGGGCGTCGACGTCCTGCAGGGCAAGGTCTCGCAGATCAACCACGCCGAGCGGACCGTCCAGATCACGCCCGAGGAGGGCGAGCCGTACTGGGTCACGTACGACCACCTGATCGTCGGCCTCGGCTCCGTCGCCCGCACGCTGCCCATCCCGGGCCTCGCGGAGATCGGCATCGGCTTCAAGAACGTCGAGGAAGCCATCGCCGTCCGCAACCACGTCCTCAACCGGATCGAGGTCGCGTCCTCGACCTGGGATCCCGAGCTGCGTCGTCGGATGCTGACCTTCGTGTTCGTCGGCGGCGGGTTCGCCGGCGTCGAGGCGCTCGGTGAGATCGAGGACGTCGCCCGGTACACGGTCAACCACTACAAGCAGATCGAGCAGGACGAGCTGCGGTTCGTCCTCGTCGAGGGCAGCCCGCGCATCTTGCCCGAGGTGAGCGAGGAGCTCGGCGGGTACACGCTCGAGCAGCTGCGCAAGCGCAGGATCGAGATCCACCTCTCGACCTTCCTCAACTCGTGCGTCGACGGCCACATCGTGCTGTCGAACGGCGCCGAGTTCGACGCGGACACCGTCGTGTGGACCGCGGGCGTCAAGGCCAACCCGGTGCTGCAGCAGTCCGACCTCCCGCTCGACGCGATGGGGCGGGTCACCTGCAACACCGCGCTGCAGGTCGTCGACGCCGACGGCGAGGTCGTGCCCGACGCGTACGCCGCGGGCGACTGCGCCGCCGTGCCCGACCTGTTCAACCCCGGCTCGTTCTGCCCGCCGAACGCCCAGCACGCGCTGCGCCAGGGCAACCACCTGGGTGACAACCTCGCGCGGGTGCTGCGGTCGGCTGCGGTCACGCCGTACTCGCACAAGAACATCGGCGCGGTGGCGTCGCTCGGCATGTACAAGGGCGTCGCCCAGATGTTCGGGCGCATCAAGGTGCGTGGCTTCCTCGCCTGGGTGCTGCACCGCACGTACCACGTCTTCGCCATGCCCACGGTGAACCGCAAGCTGCGCATCATGGCGGGCTGGACCGGTTCGCTGCTGCTGCGCCGTGAGGTCGTCCCGCTGGGCGCGCTGCACGACCCGCGGGCCGAGTTCCGCGCGGCGTCGGTCCCGCCCAAGCCGCGCGTCGTCGCTCCCGACGACGAGGAGCCCCGCTCCCGGGGCGCGGCCTCCGGCACGAAGGCGAAGAGCGCCAGCTGACCTGCGCGTCGAGCGCGATGATCGAGAGCCCCGGTCCTCACGCGGACCGGGGCTCTCGCCGTGTGCGAGCGCCCGGCGGGACTCGAACCCGCACTGTGCCGGGTTTAAGCCGGCTGCCTCTGCCAGTTGGGCTACGGGCGCGCGCGAGCATCCTCCCACCGGCCGCGCCCCGCGCGCCCGCCCCACACCGAGCGCGGTGGATCGGCCGCGAGTGCGGCCGTCGGGCAGGCGCGCTCGTGCCCCGACGACCGCGCTCGGCGGGGAGGGGGTCAGGTGCCGGGGGCCCGGTCGGGGGACGGGGAGCGGTCCGCCGCGTCCAGGGAGGCGTCGAGCGAGGCGTTGAGCCGGATGAGCGAGCGCGCGAGGACCTGCAGGTCGTGGGACTCCCAGGCCGACAGGACCTCCGAGTACACCTCTGCGCGGGCCCGTCGAGTCGCCTCCCACGCCGCGATCCCCGCCGGCGTCGGGGCGATCACCGAACGGCGCCCGTCGGCGTCGTCACGGCTGCGGCTGACGTACCCGGACGCCTCCATGTGCAGCACCTGGCGCGTGACGGTCGAGGCGTCGAGCCGCAGGTGGTCGGCGATCTCGTTGATGCCCGCAGGACCGTCCTCGACCAGCAGGCCGAGCGCGAGGTACGCCGAGCGGTCGAGCGTGCCCTCGAGCCGGCGGCTGCGGCGCCGGTTGCGGTCGGCGAGGCGCAGCAGCAAGGCCACCTGGCGCTCGACGTCGGCGATCGCGGGATCCATGGCGTCTCCTTCGGGGCAGTCGGCGGGGGAGGGACGACGGCCACGCACAGCCTAGGTGGCGGCGCGCCGCCGGCGTGAGCAGCGCGACGACGACGGCCGCGCCCTGCACGGACGCGGCCGTCGCCGAACGAGGCGCCTGCGCGCTCAGGCGTCCTGACGCCGCAGCCGGACCGCCCCGAGGGCGAGGACGACGACCAGCCACGCCACGAGCACGCCGTAGCCCTCCCACGCGCCGAGCGACGGGAGGTCGGGGGTCATCGCGGCGTACGCCTCGATCTGCGCGTCGGTGCTCATGAGCGCGGTGGCCGCGTTGCCGGGCAGGAACACGTTGACGACCTGCAGCGGGTGCCACGGGATGGCCGAGAAGACGATCGGCAGGACCAGCAGCAGGCCGAGCAGGGTCGCGATCGCGGCGGCCGAGTGCCGCATGAGCGCACCGAACGCGAACGCGAGCAGAGCCATCGTCGCCAGGTACAGCGCCGTGCCGATCAGGACGCGCAGGTGCTGGGCGTTGCCGAGGTCGATCGAGTAGCCGTCGTCCTCGTACAGCAGTCGCTGCAGCAGGGCCGAGACGAACACGACGACGACCGACAGCACGAAGATGACCGCCGCGAGCACGAAGCCCTTGGACCACAGGAAGCCGAGCCGCCGCGGCGCGGCCGCGAGGCTCGAGCGGATCATGCCGGTCGAGTACTCGGACGTGATCGTCAGCGCGCCCAGCACGACGAGCGCCACCTGCGCGAACACGACGGCCGGGGTGAACGTCACCAGCGCGAGGTCGCCGATGTCGCCCGGGCCCGCCTCGTCGGGGTTCGCCGTGAACGCGAGCGTGATGAGCAGGACGAGCCCGATGGTCGCGACGACGAAGATCGCGAGCGTCCAGATGGTCGAGCGCACGGACCAGAGCTTGATCCACTCGGAGCGCACGAGGTGCAGCGCGCTGAGGCGCGGCGTGCCGTGCCCGGTCGCGCCGGCAGGCGGGTGCGTGGTCGTCGTCATCGGGCGTCCTCCTCGCTCGGTGCGGTCACGGCGGGCACCCGCTCAGCGGTCCCTGCGACGGTGGCGTGGTACTCGACCTCGTCCTGGGTGAGGCTCAGGTAGGCGTCCTCGAGCGAGCCGCGCACGGGGGTGAGCTCGTGCAGGGTGAGGCCGGCCGCGGCGGCGAGCTCGCCCACCTGCTCGGCGGACGAGCCGAAGACCTCGAGCAGCCCGGGCTCGAGGGCCGTGACGGTGACCTCGGGCGCCGCGAGGCGCTCGGCGAGCTCGGTCGCGTGCGGGCTGCGCACGCGGACGGTCGAGCGGGTGCTGCGCGCGACGATGTCGTTCACGGGGCCGTCGGCGATGATCCGGCCGCGGCCGATCACGATGAGGTGGTCGGCCGTGAGCGCCATCTCGCTCATGAGGTGGGACGACAGGAAGATGGTGCGGCCCTGCGACGCGAGGTACTTCACCAGCGTGCGCACCCACAGCACGCCCTCGGGGTCGAGCCCGTTGACGGGCTCGTCGAGGATCAGCGTGCGCGGGTCGCCGAGCAGCGCCGCGGCGATGCCGAGACGCTGGCCCATCCCGAGCGAGAACCCGCCGACGCGACGCTTGGCGACGGACTCGAGGCCCGTCATCTCGATGACCTCGTTGACGCGCTTGTCCGAGATCCCGTGCGTCGCGGCGAGTGCGCGCAGGTGGTTGCGGGCGCTGCGGCCGGTGTGGACGGCCTTCGCCTCGAGCAGCGCGCCGACCTCGGTCAGCGGCGAGGTGAGCGAGGCGTACGGCTTGCCGTTGACCGTGACGTGTCCGGAAGTCGGCCGGTCGAGCCCGGTGATCATGCGCATCGTCGTGGACTTGCCGGCCCCGTTGGGACCGAGGAACCCGGTCACGCGGCCGGGCTCGACGCGGAAGGAGATGGCGTCTACCGCGAGCTTGTCGCCGTAGCGCTTGGACAGCTGCGTTGCCTCGATCATCGCGAAGGGTCCTTCGGTCGCGGACGGGTCGGACCCGACACTACGGGCACGCCCTCGCGCCGGTACATCCCGTCCACGGTCGGGTGCGTGGCGGACCTGCAGGCACCGGGTCCGCGGGTCCGCGAACGGCGGATCGGGCGGGAACCGGCGCGACGTGCTCTACGTTGGAGGACCAGAGACCGGCGCCGAGGTGGCGCCAGCGATCAGGAGGACGACGTGGCCAATCCCGTCTTCAGCAACAGCCCCGTGTTCGGCGACGCCAAGTCGCAGGCCGGCAACCCCCGCGGCGGAGCCGTCTACGCGGACTCGCCGGCGACCCACTCGACGATCGACGCGGCGACGCTCGACCAGATGTACGGCGCGCCCGCGGCGACGACCCGTGAGACGGGCCGCCTCACGTACGACGACGTGATCATGAAGACCGGCGGCCTGCTCGCGCTGCTCGTCGTGACGGGCGCCGTGACGTGGGTGGCGGCTCCGGGTCTGTGGATCGTCGGTGCGGTCGTCGGCCTGGTGCTCGGCCTGGTCAACGCGTTCAAGCGCGAGCCCAGCCCGGTGCTGATCACGCTCTACACGGTCGCGCAGGGCGTGTTCCTGGGTGGCATCTCGGCGTTCTACGAGGCGAAGTACCCCGGGATCGTGAGCCAGGCCGTGCTCGGCACGGTCGCGGTGGCCGCGGCCGCTCTGTTCGTGTTCAAGTCCGGCAAGGTGCGCGTCACCCCGAAGTTCACGCGCTGGCTGATCCTCGCGATGGTCGGCTACCTGGTGTTCTCGTTGCTCAACGTCGTGCTGATGCTGCTCAACGTGGGTGGCGGCGACTTCGGCCCGCTGCGCAGCGGGCCCGTGGGCATCCTCGTCGGGCTGTTCGCGGTGGGGCTGGCGGCGGCGAGCTTCATCGTCGACTTCGACGCCATCAAGAAGGGCGTCGAGGCGGGGGCCCCGCGCAAGATGGCGTGGTCGGCCGCGTTCGGTCTCATCGTGACGCTGGTCTGGCTGTACCTCGAGATCCTGCGAATCCTCGCGATCTTCCGAAACTGACCACGGTCGGCCGGAGCCGGATCCGGCACGCCGTGCGCATCGCCCAGAGCCACCCGTCGACCTCGCTAGGGTCGGCGGGTGGCTCTCTACGACCTTCCCCTGCCTGAGCTCGAGCGCTACCTGCCCGACCTGGACGAGCCCTCGGACCTCGACGCGTTCTGGTCCCGCACGCTCGCCGAGG
The DNA here is from genome assembly GCA_023432565.1 of Actinomycetes bacterium. GTDB lineage: Bacteria > Actinomycetota > Actinomycetes > Actinomycetales > Cellulomonadaceae > Cellulomonas. The sequence goes on from JAEYUL010000005.1 coordinate 9,416, forward strand.
CGCGCCGCCACGAGCCCGTCGTCGACGCGCGCCCGCACGACGCGGGCCTGCGCGTGATCGACGCGACCGACCTGACGTTCGCCGGCTTCGACGGGCAACCCGTCAAGGCGTGGGTCACCCGCCCCGCGGGCTCGCAGGGCGAGGCGTTGCCGGCTGTGGTCGAGTACATCGGTTACGGCGGCGGTCGCGGGTTCGCGCACGACCGGCTCGCGTGGGCCGCGGCCGGATACGTGCACCTGGTCATGGACTCGCGCGGCCAGGGCTCGACGTGGGGGACCGGCGCGCACACGCCCGACGAGGCGGGCTCGGGCCCCGCAGCGTCCGGCGTCATGACCCGCGGCATCGAGGACCCGCAGCGGTACTACTACCGCCGGCTCATGACGGACGCGGTGCGCGCGGTCGACGCCGTGCGCGCCCTGCCGGGCGTCGACCCGCAGCGCGTGGCCGTCACGGGAGGGAGCCAGGGAGGCGCCCTGGCGCTCGCTGCCGCAGGCCTGTCCGAGGGGCTCGTGGCCGCGATGCCGGACGTGCCGTTCCTGTGCCAGATCCGCCGCGCGGTCGACATCACCGACGGCTTCCCGTACGGCGAGCTCGTGCAGTACCTGTCGGTGCACCGCGGCGCGCAGGACCGGGTGTTCGGCACGCTGCGGTACTTCGACGCGGTGCACCTGGGGCGGCGCGCGAGCGCCCCGGCGCTGTTCAGCGTCGCGTTGCGGGACGACATCTGCCCGCCGTCGACCGTGTTCGCGGCGTACAACCACTACGCGGGTCTCGCGCCGCAGCGCCCGGAGACGGACATCGCGGTCTACCCGTTCAACAAGCACGAGGGCGGGCAGGGGTACCAGCTCGACCGCCAGCTGCGCTGGCTCACCCGCCTGGTGGCCTGACCCCGCCTGGTGGACTGACCCGCCTGGTGGACTGACCTCGGCGGCGGTCAGTCCACCAGCCCGATCCGGCGCACGAAGTCGTTGGCGAAGACGCCGGCCGGGTCCCGCCGCGCGATCAGGGCACGCGCGTCGTCCCACCGGGGATACAGGTCGGCGAGTCGGCGGTCGCGGTCGGCGAACAGCTTGCCCCAGTGCGGTCGCGCCTGCAGCGGCGCGAGCGCGTCCTCGAGCACGGGCAGGACCTGCTCGACCTCGTCCCGCCACGGCTTCCACGTGAAGTGCAGACCCACGTGCGGCCCGCCGTGCGCGGTCGACAGCCACAGGTCGTCGCCCGCGATCGTGCGCACCTCCGAGATCTGCAGCAGCGGCGCCACCTGGTCCGCCAGGGCGCGCAGCGCGACGAGCGCCTCGACGGCGCGCGCCCGCGGCACCAGGTACTCGGTCTGCAGCTCGGCGCCGGCCGACGGCGTGAACTCGAGCCGGAAGTGCGGCAGGCGCTCGTGCCACGGGCCCACGACGCCGCCCTGCTGCGTGCACGCGGCGGGGTCGACGCCGGGGACGGGGTGCACCGGCCCGGGCGCGGGCCGGGCACCGGCGAGCTCGGTGCCGGCCTGCGGCGGCGACCACGACGCGGCGTCCAGCACCCGGTGCTTGCGCCACACCTGGCCGACCGCGTCGCCACGCCAGTCCGTGAAGAGGCTGACCGAGTACGCCGACCCCATGAGCTCGTCGAACCGTTCGAGGGCGACGTCCCACGGCAGGTCGAGCCAGACCTCCTGGGCCACGTCGTACGTCGGCTCGACGGCCAGGCTCACGCGCGTGACGACCCCGAGCGCGCCGAGCGCGACGACGGAGCCCGCGAGCTCGTCGTCGTCCGGCCCCAGCTGCCGCACCTGCCCGCCCGCGCCGACGATCTCCAGCCCGCGCACCGCGGCAGCGAGGTTGACCGCCGAGTCCCCCGACCCGTGCGTCGCGGTGGCGACGGTCCCGGCGACGGCGATGTGCGGCAGGGACGCCATCGTGTGCAGGGCCCAGCCGGCCGCGTGCAGGTCCTGCGCGAGCTCGCCGTAGCGCACGCCGGCACCGACCGTCACGGTCGCACCGAGCGTGCCCGCGCCGTCGTCGTCGTGGATCTCGAGCGGGACCTGCAGCCGGTCGAGCGCGACGAGCGTGCCGGGGCCGTCCGCGAGGTCGTGGAACGAGTGCCGCGACCCGATCGCGCGCACGTGCTGGGCCTGCGCGACGACGCGCGCGACCTCCTCGACGCTCGTCGGCCGCACGAGCGGCCCTCCGCGGAACGTGTGGCTGGCGGCCCAGGTGGTCAGGGTCATGCGGGTCCTCTCAGCGCGGGGCGGTGACGAACACGTCGAACAGGTGCGGCGAGTGCGCGTGCACCAGCACCATGAACACGATGGCGTCGAAGAGCAGGTGCACGACGAGCACGTAGGTCAGCGACTTCGTGCGGCTGAACGTCCAGCCTTGCACGAGCGCGAACGGGATCGTCAGCAGCGGCCCCCACGACCGGTAGCCGAGCTCCCAGAGGAACGAGACGAACACGGCCGTCTGCAGCACGTTCGCGAGAGCGACCGGGAAGTGCCGGCGCAGCAGCGCGAACACCGTGCAGATGAAGAACAGCTCGTCCCACGTGCCGACCGCGTTGACGCCGACGAACAGTCGCGCGATCTCGTCGGGCGCCACGACGGTCGGCCAGTTCTGGTACGCGCCGGAGGACAGGAAGTAGTACGGCAGCACCAGGTACCCGGCTGCGACGACGACGACGAGGTACCCCCACTGGAACCGGGTCCACGGCTGGCCGGTGCGCCACGGGAAGCGGATGACGTCGTCGCCGAACACGTGCCGGGACAGCACGTACGGGACGACCACGGCGAGCGAGAGCGCCACGGCGAACCGCACGATCGCGGCGTCGGACAGGTCCGCGGCCAGCGGGATGCTGCTCACGATCGCCATGCCGACGGCCACGGCCAGCAGGTCGCGGCCGAGGACACGGTCGAGGACGAGCCCGAGGGCCACGCCGAGGGCCAGCGGCACGTAGGCCAGGGGGCGGACGTGCACCGCGAACAGCAGGATCGCGGACCCGCACACCAGCGCGGCAGCGAGCAGCCGGACGGCGCTGTGCACGGCGGGCCGGGCGGGCACGTCGGTGGCGTCAGGCGAGGTCAGGCGGTGCTCGGTCACGCGCCCACCCTGCCAGGCGTCGTGCCCGGCTTCTCGTCGGGGACCCCGCGTGCCGGGCGCGGTGCTGCGTCACGGTCGGCCGGGATGCGACGCGTGTGGGCTCGGTGGGGCACGATGGGCGCGCGCGTTCGTCGTGGGCGCGCCGTCAATCGAGGGAGTTCTCCGATGTCTGCAGCTCTGCCCGAGGTCTCGGGTTCGTTCGGCGAGAAGCCCACGCTCGCCTTCCCCGACACCGCCCCGCCCGCCGAGCTCGAGGTGCTCGTCCTGAGCCGCGGCGACGGCGAGCTGGTCGAGGCCGGCGACGACATCGAGGTCCACTACCTCGGCCAGTCGTGGCAGGGCGGCGTGTTCGACAACTCCTACGACCGTCGCTCGTCGATCAGCTTCCCGATCGGTGTGGGCGCGGTCATCGCGGGCTGGGACGAGGGCCTCGTCGGTCAGCAGGTCGGCAGCCGCGTGCTCCTGTCGATCCCGTCGCACCTCGGCTACGGCGACCGTGGCGTCCCGCAGGCCGGCATCAAGGGCGGCGACACGCTCGTGTTCGTCGTCGACATCGTGGGGACCTCGCGCTGAGTCGCGTCACCCTCATCTACTGCACGCAGTGCCGTTGGCTGCTGCGTGCGGCGTGGTACGCCCAGGAGCTGTTGACGACCTTCCACCGCGAGGTGGACGAGGTCGCGCTGAGGCCCGGGACCGGGGGTGTGTTCGTCGTCGAGGTGCAGGCCTCAGCGCCCGACGAGCACGCCCCGGCCCCGGCGCCCGTGGTGCTGTGGGACCGCGCCCGGGACGGCGGATTCCCGGAGATCACGGAGCTCAAGCGCCGCGTGCGGGACGTGATCGCGCCGGGCAAGCCCCTCGGGCACAGCGACGCCCTCGGCTCAGCGCCGGGCGAGGCTGCGGCCCACGCGTGACCCGGAGCACGGCCTGACCAGGCGCGACGTGCGCGGTGGTGCGCCCGGCGCGATCTGGACTGCAGTCCGACCCCCCGTGGACGCGTGCTTCACGCAGTTCGTCCCGATGCGTACTGTCGTGCCTGGCCGACCGGAGGCCGGTGCACGGTGCCGTGCACCACGGTCGACGGATGGCCCTCGTCGCAGCGCGGGTTCAGGGGGAACCCCGCGCGCGCCGCGGGTGGGCGGTGTCCCGGGGGAGACGGCACCGCCCACCCGTAGGTCGATCCGCTACGCGCAGGACACGCCCGTGGAGTGCACCGGGCAGTAGCCGTTCGGGTTCTTGACCAGATACTGCTGGTGGTAGCCCTCGGCGTAGTAGAAGCGGCCCGCCTCGTCGGCCGGCCGGATCTCGGTCGTGATGTCGCCGTACCCGGCGCGCGCCAGGCGCGGGGCGAACAGGTCACGCGTACGTGCCGCGGCCCGCGCCTGCTCGGGCGTCGTCGTGAAGATCGCCGAACGGTACTGCGTGCCGACGTCGTTGCCCTGGCGGAAGCCCTGGGTCGGGTCGTGCGCCTCCCAGAACCGACGCAACAGCTCCTCGTGGGACACCACGTCGGGGTCGTAGGCGACCAGGACCGTCTCGGTGTGCCCGGTCAGGCCCGTGCACACCTCCTCGTACGTCGGGAACGGCGTGAAGCCGCCCTGGTAGCCGACGGCCGTGGTGACGACGCCCGGCACCTGCCACAGCTCCTTCTCGGCGCCCCAGAAGCAGCCGAGCGCGAGCGAGATCGTGGCGGTGCCCTCGGGCCAGGGGCCGGCGAGCGGGGTGCCCAGGACCACGTGCGTCGTGGGCACCTCGTAGGCGTAGCCGTCGCGGCCGGGCAGCGCGCGCTCCGGCTCGACCATCGTGGACCGCAACGCCGAACCGAACAGCCAGCTCATGGGGGACTCCTTCCGGGGGGTGTGCGTGCCTCGCGCGCCGTGCGCGGCGCGGGCGCACCCGCCCGGCTGCCACAACCGTGCGGGCCTCCCCGGTGTTCCTGGGGGCTGCGCCGTAGCCTGAGCACGTGACGACCGCACCCCAGTCCTCAGCCGCCGACACCGAGACGAGGAGGACGAGCCCCGCCGACGCGGTGCCTGTGTCGGTGCAGCGCGCGGCGGAGTGGTCGTGGCGCCTCCTGGTGATCGTCGCCGGCCTCGGCTTCGTCGTCGTGGCCGTCGCCTACCTCAAGCTCGTGGTCGTGCCGGTCGCAGTGGCGCTGCTGCTCGCGGTGCTGCTGGCGCCCCTGACGTCCTGGTTGCAGAGGCGGTTGCGACTGGGGCGCCTGGCGGCGTCCGGGATCTCGGTCGTCGGCATGGTCGTCTTCGTGCTGGGGCTGCTGGTGCTCGCCGGCCGGTCCGTGGTGCTCGGCATCAGCCAGCTGTGGGACGAGGCCCAGAAGGGCGTCGACCAGCTCCTGACCTGGCTCGCCGAGGGGCCGCTCAAGCTCTCCACGGAGAACCTCGAGAAGTGGGTCGAGCAGGGTCGTGAAGCCGTCTCGAACAACAGCGACACGCTGGTCTCGGGCGCGCTGCACGCGACCGTGACCGTCGGGCACGTCCTGGCAGGCGCGATCATCGCGCTGTTCTGCACGTTCTTCTTCCTGCTCGACGGGCGCACGATCTGGTCGTGGGTGGTCGGCCTCCTGCCGCGCGGCAGCCGCGAGCACGTCCACCAGGCCGGGCGCCGCGGGCTCGTGACCCTCGGGGCCTACACCCGCACGCAGATTCTGGTCGCGGCCGTCGACGCGATCGGCATCGGCATCGGCGCCGCGATCCTGCGGCTGCCGCTGGCGTTCCCGTTGGCGATCCTGGTCTTCCTCGGGTCGTTCATCCCGATCGTCGGCGCCGTCGTCACCGGCTCGGTCGCGGTGCTCGTCGCGCTCGTGACGCACGGCCCGGTGGCCGCGCTCATCATGCTCGGCGTCGTGCTGGCCGTGCAGCAGATCGAGGGCCACGTCCTGCAGCCGTTCCTCATGGGCCACGCGGTGTCGCTGCACCCCGTCGCGGTCCTGCTGTCCGTCGCGGCAGGGTCCTTCATCGCGGGGATCCTGGGGGCGCTGTTCGCGGTCCCGCTCGTCGCCGTGCTCAACACCGTGGTGCTCTACCTGCACGGCCACGACAAGTTCCCGCAGCTGGGCCACGACGACCACGTGCTGGTGCGCCCGCACGGCCATCCGGTGCTCGACCGGGAGATCGCGCAGATGGCCGAGGCCGAGCTCGCCGCGCCGACGTCCGGACTCGGCGAGGAGCCGGCCGTCGGGCCCGACGAGGGCGCGGCGACCGATCTCGACGACGCACGCTCGAACGACCAGGGCGACGACGGGGGTCGGCAGCGATGACCTCCCTGGCCGACGTGCGCCGCGCCGCGGCGCTGCTGGAGGGAGTCGCCGAACGCACCCCCGTCGAGTCCAGCCGTGCCCTGTCCGAGATCGCCGGGACGCAGGTGCTGCTCAAGTGCGAGAACCTGCAGCGGGCCGGCTCGTTCAAGATCCGCGGCGCCTACGTGCGCATGGCGGGACTGTCCGACGACGAGCGCGCGCGGGGCGTGGTCGCGGCGAGCGCCGGCAACCACGCCCAGGGCGTGGCGCTCGCGGCGCGCCTGCTGGGGATCGACGCGCTCGTGTTCATGCCGACCGACGCGGCGCTGCCCAAGATCGCGGCGACGCGCGAGTACGGCGCGCGGGTCGAGCTCGTCGGGAGCAGCGTCGACGAGGCGCTGGTGCACGCCCGCGAGCACGCCGAGCGCACCGGGTCGGTCCTCATCCACCCGTTCGACCACCCCGACGTCGTGGCCGGCCAGGGCACCATCGCGCTCGAGATCGCCGAGCAGGTCCCGGACGTGGCGACCGTCATCGTGCCCGTCGGCGGCGGAGGGCTCGCGGCGGGCGTCGTCGCGACGCTGGCCGAGCTGCGGCCCGACGTGCACGTCGTCGGCGTGCAGGCCGCGCACGCCGCGGCGTATCCCGCCTCGCTCGCCCTCGGGCGCCCGACGCCCGCGCCCGAGCTGCGCACCATGGCCGACGGCATCGCCGTCGGTGTGCCGGGCGCGGTGCCGTTCGACGTGCTGGCACGCGCCGGGACCGAGGTGCGCACGGTCTCGGAGGAGGACCTGTCCCGCGCGCTGCTGCTCGTCGCGGAGCGCGCCAAGCTGCTCGTCGAGCCCTCGGGAGCGGCGGCCGTCGCCGCGCTCATGGCGGCACCGGGACAGTTCGAGGGGCCCGTCGTGGCGATCCTGTCCGGGGGAAACATCGACCCGCAGGTGCTGCTGCGCGTCGTGCGGCACGGCCTCGCGTCGGCCGGGCGGTTCCTGTGGCTGCACGTGCGCATCGACGACCGTCCCGGAGCGCTCGCGGACCTGCTGGGCGACCTGGCGAAGACGGGCGCGAACGTCATGCACGTGTCCCACGTGCGCACGCAGGTCGAGCTCGCGGTCGACGAGGTCGCGATCGAGGTCCAGGTCGAGACGAAGGGGCCCGACCACTGCGCCGCGGTCATGCACGCCCTGCGCGTGGCCGGCTACCGCCTGACGGACTGACGTTCGACGACGAAGGGCGCCGCCGCGTGGTGCGGTGGCGCCCTTCGTCCAGGCGGTCCGGCAGCGCGTGCTGCCTCGGTCGCGGTGCCTGTCAGCCCTCGAACGGCTTGGCGTCGAGGATCTTGACCTCGATCTCGCGGCCGTTGGGCGCCAGGTACGTCGTCGTGTCGCCCACGGACCGGCCGCTGATGGCGGCGCCGAGCGGGGACGTGGGGGAGAAGACCTGGATGCCGGTGGTCCCGGCCATCTCGCGCGAGCCCAGGAGGAAGACCTCCTCGTCGCCCGCGACGAGCGCGGTCACGACCATGCCGGGCTCGACCACGCCGTCGTCGGGCGGCGTGCCGATCTGCACGTTGCGGAGCTTGGTCTCGAGCTCGCGGATCCGGGCCTCGTTCTTCCCCTGCTCCTCACGCGCTGCGTGGTACCCGCCGTTCTCCTTGAGGTCGCCCTCGTCGCGAGCGGCGGCGATGCGCTGCGTGATCTCCTCACGCCGCGGGCCCTTGAGGTCCTCGAGCTCGGCCGTGAGGCGGTCGTAGGCCTCCTGCGTCAGCCAGGTGGCGGCAGTGGTGTCGGTCACGATCGCTCCTTCGTGCTTCGTGTGTCGTCTCGCGTGGGCGTCGGGCCCGCTGCGGCGGGGGCCGCGGGCGTGCCGGACACCGTTGTCAGGACGGGTGTCGCCTTTCCCTACCAGGTCGCGTCGACCGTCGGATGCCGACGGTTGCGGTCGGCGGGGCGGCGTGCGAAACGACCAGGATAGCAACCTGGCCTCGTGTCCGGGATCCCGCACGGATGCGGCCGACGACCGCCAGAGGACCGGTGGTGACGGGCGGTGACCGGTCGGAGGCGGCCGGTCAGGGGGCGTCGTCGACCAGCTCGCAGCCGGACACGGTGCCCGAGACCGCGAGCTCGGAGGTGGGGATGACGACGGTCACCCGCTGGATGCGCGCCCCCGGGTCGATCTGCACGGTCTTGACCCCGACCTCGGCGTACGACTGCGACAGGCCCCGGACCCGGCACGTGGCCGTCGCGTCCGGGTCCTTCGTGACCTCGAAGGTCACGGCGATCGTGTCCGGGCCGCGCACCGAGAAGCCGATGTCCTTCCAGAGGACGGGGTCGCGCAGGGCGCCGATCCCGACCCAGGCCACGACCACCGCCGCCACGAGCGCCGACAGCACGACCGTGACGAGCCACGGCACGCGCGAGCGCTCCTCCGGGTCCGGTCCGTACCGGCCGGCGGGCGGCGTCGCGCTCGTGGCGGGTGTGCTCCCCACGGGGCTTCCTCCTGGTCGTCGTCCCGGAGTGGCGTCCCGGGCCGTCCTGCTCGTCGTGTCGTGCTCGTCGTGCCTCACGCCGGGCCGCTCTCGCGGCCTGGTGCCACCGGCGGACCTGCGCGTGCGGCGGGCACCGCTCGCGGTCCGCTGGGTGGCGCCGTGCCTGCGGTGTCGGCGCCGTGCGCGATCATTGTCCCGTGTCCGAGCAGCCCGCCGTGCCACGGCGACCCCAGAACACGTCACACGAGCCCTTGCGGCTGATGGCGGTCCACGCCCACCCCGACGACGAGTCCAGCAAGGGCGCGGCCACGACCGCACGCTACGCCGCGGAGGGTGTGGAGGTCCTCGTCGTGACCTGCACCGGTGGCGAGCGAGGCGACGTCCTCAACCCGCACTACGGGCCCGCGCCCGCCGGCGTCGAGGAGATGCGCGAGGTGCGTCGCGCCGAGATGGCCGCGGCCGCGGCCGCGCTCGGCGTGCAGCAGCGCTGGCTCGGCTTCGTCGACTCGGGCCTGCCCGAGGGGGACCCGCTGCCCCCGCTGCCGGACGGCTGCTTCGCGCTCGTCCCGCTCGAGGAGGCCAGCGCCCCGCTCGTGCAGGTCGTCCGCGAGTTCCGGCCCCACGTGATGACCACGTACGACCCGACGGGCGGCTACCCGCACCCGGACCACGTGATGTGCCACCGCGTGTCGGTCGAGGCGTTCGCGGCCGCGGGGGACCCGGAGCGCTACGTCGGCCACGGCGAGCCCTGGGCGCCGCTCAAGCTGTACTACAACCACGGCTTCTCTCTCGCTCGGCTGCGCGCGGTCCACGACGCGATCGTCGAGGCGGGCGGCGAGTCGCCCTTCGGTGACTGGATCGACTCCCGGCAGGCGCGCGAGATCCCCGAGCGTGAGGTCACGACGCGGATCGAGTGCGCGCAGTACTTCGACCAGCGGGACGCCGCGCTGCGCGCGCACGCCACGCAGATCGACCCCGAGGGCTTCTTCTTCGCGGTGCCGCGTGAGATCGAGCTGGCGCAGTGGACCACCGAGGAGTTCGAGCTCGCCGAGTCGCGTGTTCCCGTCAGCCTGCCGGAGACGGACCTCTTCGCCGGGATCCGGCCGCTGGGCCAGGGTGTGGAGGCGCTGCGATGACGACTCTTGTGCTCGCGCTGTCGGCGACCCCGAGCCCCGCGGTCGAGTCGACGTCCGGCGGGTCGCCGGGGTTCATCGGCTTCGTCGTGACGTTCGCGCTCGCGCTCGCGGCCGCCGGCCTGTTCCTGTCGCTCACGCGGCAGCTGCGGCGCGTGGACCGGCGCGCGCAGCAGCTGGGCCTGGACGACGAGGAGGCGGCGGGCGCCGGTGCGTCCGGCGCGTCTGCGGCCGCCGACGAGCCCAGCGGCGGGGAGCAGGGCAGGGCCACGCCGTGACGTCGGGGCGGCAGCCGCCCGTGCGTCCCGCGGTGCGGGTCACGGTCGCCCAGGTCGAGGTCGGCGACGACCCGACGGCGAACATCGTCGTCGCCCGGGGAGCCTTCGACGAGGCGCGGCGTACGCACGCCCACCTGCTCGTCCTGCCGGAGTACGCCTCGGCGTTCGACCGCCGTGGCGTGTCAGCGGCCCATGCGCAGCCGCTCGACGGCCCGTTCGTCTCCGCGCTGAGGGAGCGTGCGGCGGCCACCGGGGTCGCAGTGCTGGCCGGGGTCACCCTGCCGGGGGACGAGCACGACGCACGAGCGACCAACGCGGTCGTCGCCGTCGACGCCGCGGGCGACGTCGCCGGGGTCTACCGCAAGGTGCACCTGTACGACGCGTTCGGCTCACGCGAGTCGGACCGGCTGCGGCCGGGCCCCCCGGACGCCGAGCCGCTCGTCCTGGAGGTCGCAGGGCTGCGGTTCGGGGTGCTCACGTGCTACGACCTGCGCTTCCCGGAGTCCGCGCGCCGGCTCGTGGACGCGGGGGCGGACGTGCTCGTCGTGCCGGCCGCGTGGGCCGACGGGGACCTCAAGGCCATGCACTGGCGCACGCTGGCGCTCGCACGGGCGATCGAGAACACCGTGGTCGTCGTGGCGGTCGGGATGGCGGGCACGGGCGTGGTCGGGCGCTCGCTCGTCGTCGGCCCCGACGGCGTGGTCGGGCTCGAGCTGGACGAGCGGGCCGCGATCCGCACGGTCGACCTGGACCCTGAGCAGCTGCACGGCGTCCGCGAGACGAACCCGTCGCTCGCCAACCGCCGCTACGCGGTGGTGCCCCGCGGCTGACGCGGTCGCCGGCCCGGGAAGGTCAGCGCGGGAAGGTCGGCGGGGGAAGGTCAGCGCGGGCAGATCGGCGGGGGAAGGTTGGCGTGGGAAGGTCAGCGCGGGCAGGTCAGCGCAGCACGTACGTCGCGATCGACACCGCGATGTAGTGGCACGCGAACGCCGCCACCGTGAACGCGTGGAAGATCTCGTGGAAGCCGAAGTACCGCGGGCTCGGGTTCGGCTTCTTGAGCCCGTACACGATCGCGCCCGCGGTGTAGAGCAGGCCCCCGGCGATCACGAGCCACAGGATCGCCGGCCCGCCTGAGCGGTAGAACTGCGGCAGGAACGCCACCGCGACCCAGCCGAGAGCCAGGTAGATGGGCACGTACACCCACCGCGGCGCGCCGAGCCAGAAGATGCGCGCCAGCAGCCCGACGAGGGCGCCGCTCCAGACGATGAGGAGCAGGACGCGTGCGGTGCCCTCGGGCAGCAGCAGGACGGACAGCGGTGTGTAGGTCCCGGCGATGATGAGGAAGATGTTGGTGTGGTCCATGCGGCGCAGCACCCCCGCCACCCGGGGCGACCACGTGCCGCGGTGGTAGATCGCGCTGGTGCCGAACAGCATCACCGCGGACAGCCCGAACACGACGTTGGACCACCGAGCCGCCGCCGTGGGGGACAGGGCCACGAGCACGACGGCCGCGGCCAGCACGAACGGGGACACCCCGGCGTGGATCCATCCCCGCAGCAGGGGCTTGACGGTGGCGGCGACGTGCTCGACCGCACGGCTGACGCTGATGCTGATCTCCTCCCGGAGCGGCGTGTCCTGCGTGGACGGTAGCCCGCGCCGCTGTGGACCGGTTCCGCTGCCTGCCGGAGTCGTCGTCATGCTACCTCGCGTGCTCGATCAACTTACGTAGCCGTAGGTTACGGCACCGTAAGTCGGGGTGTCGACCGTGGCGGTCGTGAGTTGCTCCGTGCAGCCGGTCCGGCGAGTACGGTGGACCGGGCGGGCAACGAGCCCCACCCGGAGCCTGGAGGATTGCGCGAGTGCGACTGCCCCACCCGCTCTACGGCCTCTACGAGCGCCGGCTGGCAGCCTCGCTCCCCTCGGACCGGATGCCCCGCCACATCGGTGTGATCCTCGACGGCAACCGCCGCTGGGCACGCTCCATCGGCAAGTCCACCGCACGCGGGTACCGCGCCGGGGCGGACAAGATCGCCGAGCTGCTGAGCTGGTGCGAGGACGTCGGCGTCGAGGTCGTCACGCTGTGGATGCTGTCGACCGACAACCTCAACCGCCCCGCCGACGAGCTCGCGGACCTGCTCGCCATCATCGAGGACGTCGTGAGCGAGCTGGCCGCCACCCGGCGGTGGCGACTGCAGGCCGTCGGGTCGCTCGACCTGCTGCCGGACAGCACCGCGCAGGCGCTGCGCGCGGCGCAGGAGTCCACACGGGACGTCGACGGGCTCCACGTGAACGTGGCCGTGGGCTACGGCGGGCGTCGCGAGATCGCCGACGCGGTGCGCGCGTACCTGCGGCACGCCGCCGAGCAGGGTCTCGACCTCGACGAGATGGCCGAGCAGTTCGACGTCGAGCACATCGCCGCGCACCTGTACACCAAGGGCCAGCCCGACCCCGACCTGGTCATCCGCACGTCGGGTGAGCAGCGGCTCGGCGGGTTCCTGCTGTGGCAGTCGGCGCACTCGGAGTTCTACTTCTGCGAGGCGTTCTGGCCCGAGTTCCGCAGGGTGGACTTCCTGCGTGCCGTGCGCGCGTACGCGGCGCGCGAGCGTCGCCTGGGTCGCTGACCGCCCCACCCCACGCCTGCCCGACGCGAGGGTGAACGGAGCGTTTCGCACGCGCGTGTCGCATTCGCGTCCGCGTGCGCCGGGGTTACGGTCCGGGCAAGGACGTCGCCCCGGCGTCCCCGGGAGGGCCAGCCCATGGAGCATGAGCTCCGGGAGGAGGGCCGGTCCCGGCCCTGCTCGTCAGGGCCAGGCCGCCCCCGCCCCGTCGCCGCGAGCCGGCACGTGGTCCACGCGTGGGTCACCGGCACGCGACGCCTTCTGCGGTGCACCTAGCGCCGGAGGGAGCACGCCGTGGTCAGCAGCTCAGCTCGGCAGGGATCGACCCGCCCCACCACCCAGCGGTCAGCCGCTCGTCCGGTGCCTGACGTCCCCGTCGAGGGCACCCGCACCCACGTCCTGGACACCTCGGTGCTGCTGTCCGACCCGCGGGCCATCTACCGCTTCGCGGAGCACGACGTCGTCCTGCCGGTCGTCGTCGTGACCGAGCTGGAGGCCAAGCGTCACCACGCCGAGCTGGGCTACTTCGCACGCTCGGCGCTGCGGCTGCTCGACGACCTGCGCATCCAGCACGGTCGCCTCGACCACCCGATCCCGCTCGGCGACCAGGGCGGGACCCTGCGGGTCGAGCTCAACCACACGGACGCGGGCGTGCTCCCCGCCGGCTTCCGGCTCGGTGACAACGACACGCGGATCCTCGCGGTCGCGGCGAACCTGGCCGCCGAGGGACGCGACGTCACGGTCGTCTCCAAGGACCTGCCGATGCGGGTCAAGGCCTCGGCGGTCGGCCTGCGCGCCGAGGAGTACCGCCACGAGCTCGCGGTCGAGTCCGGCTGGACGGGGATGGACACGCTCGACCTGGCGGAGCAGCAGATGTCCCAGCTGTGGGAGCACGAGTCGCTCCCGCTCGCGGACGTCATGTCTGCACCGGCGATCGGCGGCGGGCCGACCACCGAGCCGACCGACCTTGCGTGCCACACCGGGCTGGTCCTGCACAGCCCGCGTGGCTCGGCGCTCGGCCGGGTCACCGCGGACAAGCACGTGCGGCTCGTGCGCGGCGACCAGGACGTGTTCGGCGTGCACGGCCGCAGCGCCGAGCAGCGCGTCGCGATCGACCTGCTGCTCGACGAGGAGATCGGCATCGTCTCGCTCGGTGGCCGTGCCGGGACCGGCAAGTCGGCGCTCGCGCTGTGCGCAGGGCTCGAGGCCGTGCTCGAACGGCGTCAGCACCGCAAGGTCATGGTGTTCCGGCCGCTGTACGCCGTCGGAGGCCAGGAGCTCGGCTACCTGCCCGGGTCCGAGGCCGAGAAGATGAACCCCTGGGCGCAGGCGGTGTTCGACACGCTCAGCGCCGTCGTCTCGCGCGAGGTCGTCGAGGAGGTCATGGACCGTGACCTGCTCGAGGTGCTGCCGCTGACGCACATCCGCGGCCGGTCGCTGCACGACGCGTTCGTCATCGTCGACGAGGCCCAGTCCCTCGAGCGCAACGTCCTGCTGACGGTCCTGTCCCGCATCGGCCAGTCGTCACGGGTGGTGCTGACGCACGACGTCGCCCAGCGCGACAACCTGCGCGTGGGACGGCACGACGGGGTAGCGGCGGTGATCGAGGCGCTCAAGGGGCACCCGCTGTTCGCGCACGTGACGCTCACGCGCTCGGAGCGCTCGCCCGTCGCGGCGCTCGTGACCGAGCTGCTCGAGGGCATCGAGGTCTGAGCGGCAGGCTCGCGCGGGGCTCCGGCGCGGCGCGTCGGGCCCCGCGCGGCGGACCCGGCGGTGCACGCCGGTCCGTCGCCGGTGGTCAGTCCTCGACGAGCACGCCGTCCTGCAGCCGGACGACTCGGTCGGCGAGCGCCATCATCACCGGGTCGTGCGTCGCGACCAGCGCCGTGGTCCGCTCGTGCTCGACGACGGCGCGCAGCAGTCCCATGATCGACACGCCCGTGGCGGAGTCGAGCTGACCGGTCGGTTCGTCGGCGACGAGCAGCCGCGGCGAGTTCGCCAGCGCGCGTGCGATCGCGACGCGCTGCTGCTGCCCGCCGGACAGCTCACCGGGCCGCTGCAGGGCGTGGTCGGACAGGCCGACGAGGTCGAGCAGCAGCGCGATGCGCTCGTCACGAGCACGGGGCGGGACCTTGCGCAGCCGCAGCGGCACGCCGACGTTCTCGGCGGCCGACAGCACGGGGACGAGCCCGAACGTCTGGAACACGAACGAGACCACGTCGCGGCGCAGCGCGACGAGCCCGCGCTCGTCGAGACTCGAGACCTCCCGCCCGTCGACGACGACCCGCCCCTCGTCGGGCCTGTCGAGGCCACCGACGACGTTGAGCAGCGTCGTCTTGCCCGACCCCGACCGACCCACGAGAACCACGAGCTCACCCGGCGCGATGCTCAGGCTGACGTCACGCACCGCGTGCACCGCGGCGTCGCCCGTGCCGTACGTGCGTGAGACGTGCTCGACGAGCACCATCGCGTCGGTCACGGGTTCGGCCGCACGGTGGCGCGGGCTCTGGACCGTCATCGCGTTCCCTCCGGGTGTGACGCCTCGTCGGCCGCGCCGTCGTGCTCGGCCTGGCGCGGCTGGACGCGGGGCCGGTCGGGCCACACCGAGACGTGCGAGGCCTCGAGGGCGAGCCGGACCCGGTCGCTGAGCTCGAGCGCCTCGCGGTACTCCTGCGGCAGCTGCACGCGCCCCGCGCGGTCGAGCACCGCGAACTCCTCGGCGACGACGTGCTCCGTGCCGTCGTCGCGGGTGTGCGTGCGGCGCACCACCTCCGACGACGTTCGCCCGTCGCGGATCGCGACCGTGCGCTGCACGTGCTCGCTGACACCCGGGTCGTGCGTCACGACGACGATCGTCGTGCCGAGCTCGCGGTTGACGAGCCGCAGGCACTCCAGCACCTCGTGGGACGTCGCGGTGTCCAGCTCGCCGGTCGGCTCGTCCGCGAAGACGACGCGGGGGCGGCACGCGAGCGCGACGCCGATCGCGACGCGCTGCTGCTCACCACCCGAGAGCTGGCTCGGACGCCGGTCGGCGCAGTACGCGACGCCGAGCAGCTCGAGCAGCTGCTCGGCGCGTGCCGTGCGCTCGCGGCGCGACGTGCCCGCCAGCGCGAGCGGCAGGGCGACGTTCTCCGTGGCGGACAGGTACGGCACGAGGTTGCGGGCCGTCTGCTGCCAGACGAAGCCGACCATCTGACGCCGGTAGGCGACACGCTGCGCCGCCGTCATCGCCATGAGGTCCCACGCCCCCACGCGCACGCGCCCGGCGGTCGGGACGTCGAGCCCGGACAGGACCGACAGCAGGGTGGACTTGCCGGACCCGGAGGCGCCGACGATCGCGACGAGCTCGCCCTCGTCGACGAGCAGGTCCAGACCCTGCAGGGCCTGCACCTCGATGCCTTCGGACTGGTAGATCCGCACGAGCGAGTCGCACACGATCAGGGCGTCCTGCCCGAACGCGGGCGCGCCGGTCTGCTCGGTGAGCCGGTCGAGCGTCGTGGTCATCGGGCCTCCTTCGTCATCGTTGCGCCTCCCGGATACCGACCGCCAGGTCGTCGTGCCGACGCGTGCGTGCCTCGACCTCGACGGCGGCCCACAGCCCGACCCCCAGCGCGCCGATCGCGACGGCGACGGGCTGCCAGGTGAGCGCCAGGCGCGTCCCGTCGGGCTCGCCGGTGAGCGCCGACAGCCCCAACGCGCTCGTGAGCAGCCACGGGACGACGTACCCGATCGCGGTGCCGGCCAGCAGGGCCGCGATCGCGATCGGTAGCACCTCGCCCGCCGACAGGCGGCGCGCGGTGCTCGCGTCGAGCCCGAGCGTGCGCAGCACGTGCAGCGTGCGGCGCCGGTCGCGCGCGGTCGCGACGACCGTCAGGACCAGGCCGATCATCGCGAGCACGGCGAGCGCGACCTGCGAGACGAACATCAGCGTGCGCAGACCCGAGGTCAGGGGCGAGGACCGCCAGCGCTCGAGCCACTGCTCACGCTCGAGCACGGTCACCCCCGGCAGCGTCTCGACCGCCAGGTCGGTGGTCGCCGCTCGTGCCCCGGGGCCCTGCAGCTCGGTGCGCTGCGCCGGGACCGGCGCGTCCAGCACCGCGGCGAGCGCGCGCCGGTCCACCACCACGGTCGGGCTGCCGTCCTCGGCGCGGATGCTCGTCGTGCCGCGGACATCGAGCAGGACGAACTCCTCGGTGGCCCAGACCTGCGGCTCGTACGCCTCGGTGACCCGCACGAGCTCCGGGGAGACCAGGGCGGGCACGGCGCCGTCCACACCCTGGCCGAGCGTCGCGACGTCGACCGCGGGGTCGCCCGTGGCGTCGAGCAGCTGGGCGTACTGCTCGGCGTCGAGCGCCAGGAGCGTGACGTCGACACCCGAGCCGATGCCGAGCGTGCGGCTCACCCAGATCCGCTTGCCGACCACGGACGTGACCCCGGGTGCGGCCCGCAGGGCGTCGATCGCCTCGTCGCCGACGGGGCCGTCGAGCCGCACGTCGCCGCCGACGACGAGGTCGGCCGCACGCTGCACGCCGCGGTCGACGGTGGCGACCGTCAACCCGCTGAACACGACGAGAGCGACGGCGACCGTGGTCGTCAGCAGCGGGATCGCCGTGCGGCTCGCCCGTTCGGCCCGCGCGGTCGCGACCAGACCCGCGAGCGCGGGCCCTCGGGACGCGGCCCGACGCAGCGCGCGCAGGGCGGGGGGCAGCACGCGTGCCAGGAGCACGGTCGAGGCCCCCGCGAGCAGGACGGGCGTGGTCGCGAGGAGCCAGTCGACACCGCCCGTGCTGCTCGCGACGAGCCCGCGCGCCCGGACCGACGCGAGTGCGGCGCCGGCGACGGCCAGCAGCGTGAGATCGGCGACGAGCCGACGGGTGCGCCGTCGTGCGGCGAGCCGGTCACGGTCGGCGCGGTTGGCCGGCACCCGGCGTCCCGTCCACGCGCGCCGCACGAGCGCACCGGCCAGCACCGCGGGCGCGAGGACGCCCACCG
>JAEYUL010000037.1 GCA_023432565.1 Actinomycetes bacterium
GACCGCCATCGCGTAGTCCAGGTACGACCGCTGCATCTCGAGCTGCAGGTCGACCTGGTCGATCCGGCCGTGCTCGATGCCGTCGCCGTTCGGGATGTCGGTCACGTCAGTCCTTCGTCAGTTCGTGTTCGTGCGGTGCGCGCGTGCTCGTTCGTGCTCAGATGGCTGTGCTTGTCCTCGACATCGTGCGGGGCTCGCTTCGCTCACTCCTCAGATGCTGTGCTGTGGTCGACATCGTGCGGGGCTCGCTTCGCTCACTCCTCAGATGTCGAGGAACCGGACGTCCTTGGCGTTGCGCTGGATGAACGAGCGACGAGCGTCGACGTCCTCGCCCATCAGGACCGAGAAGATCTCGTCGGCGGCTGCAGCCTCGTCGAGCGTGACCTGCAGCAGCGTGCGGTGCTCCGGCGACATCGTGGTCTCCCACAGCTCGGAGTAGTCCATCTCACCCAGACCCTTGTAGCGCTGGATCGCGTTCTCCTTCGGCAGGCGCTTGCCGGCGGCCTGACCCTCGGTGATGAACGCGTCCCGCTCGCGGTCGGAGTACACGTAGTCGTGCTCCGCGTTGGTCCACTTGATGCGGTACAGCGGCGGCTGGGCCATGAACACGTGACCCTGCTTGATGAGGTCCGGCATGTAGCGGAACAGCAGCGTCAGCAGCAGGGTGCGGATGTGCTGACCGTCGACGTCGGCGTCCGCCATCAGCACGATCTTGTGGTACCGCAGCTTGGCGATGTCGAAGTCCTCGCCGATGCCCGTGCCGAAGGCCGTGATGAGGGCCTGCACCTCGAGGTTGCCGAGCGCTCGGTCCAGCCGCGCGCGCTCGACGTTGAGGATCTTGCCGCGGATCGGCAGGATCGCCTGCGTCCGCGGGTTGCGCCCGCGCACCGCCGAGCCCCCGGCCGAGTCGCCCTCGACGATGAAGACCTCGCACTCCTCCGGGCGGTTCGACTGGCAGTCCTTGAGCTTGCCGGGCATGCCACCCGACTCGAGCAGGCCCTTGCGTCGCGTCGCCTCGCGGGCCTTGCGCGCCGCCATCCGGGCCGCCGAGGCCTGGATCGACTTGCGGATCACGTCGCGCGCCTCGTTCGGGTGCGAGTCGAGCCAGTCCCCGAACCTGTCGTTGACCACCGTCTGCACGAAGCGCTTCGCCTCGGTGTTGCCGAGCTTCGTCTTCGTCTGACCCTCGAACTGCGGCTCGCCGAGCTTGACCGAGATGACGGCCGTCAGCCCCTCCCGGATGTCGTCGCCGGTGAGGTTCTCGTCCTTGTCCTTCAGGAGGTTCTTGTCACGCGCGTAGCGGTTGACCAGGGCCGTCAGCGCCGCGCGGAAGCCCTCCTCGTGCGTGCCCCCCTCGGTCGTCGAGATCGTGTTCGCGTACGTGTGGACCGACTCGGAGTACGCGGTGGTCCACTGCATCGCGACCTCGACCGAGATGCGCCGCTCCGGGTCCTCCGCCTCGAAGTCGATGACCTCCGGGTGGACGAGCTCGACCTTCTTCGTCGAGTTGAGGTGCTTGACGTAGTCGAGCAGGCCGTCGTCGTACTTGTATGTCACCGTGCGCGAGGCTGGTTTCTCGTCGTGGGACGCGCCCTCGCCGGACTCGCCCGCGACCTCGTCGTCCGTGCCGACGTGCTGCGGACGCTCGTCCGTGAGCGTGATCTGCAGGCCCTTGTTGAGGAACGCCATCTGCTGGAACCGGCTGCGCAGCGTCTCGAAGTCGTACTCGACGGTCTCGAAGATCGTGTCGTCCGCCCAGAACGTCTGCTGCGTGCCGGTCTCGTCGGTCGGCTCGCCCTTGCGGATGCCGCCGACGGGCTTGCCACCGTTCTCGAAGTCCATCTCCCACGTGAAGCCGTCGCGCTTGACCACGGACTCCACGCGCTTCGACAGCGCGTTCACCACCGAGACGCCGACGCCGTGCAGACCGCCCGACACCGCGTACCCGCCGCCGCCGAACTTGCCTCCCGCGTGCAGGATCGTCATGACGACCTCGAGCGTGGGCTTGCCCTCGGTCGGGTGGACCGCGACCGGGATGCCGCGGCCGTTGTCGACGACGCGCACACCGCCGTCGGCCAGCAGCGTCACCTCGATGTGGTCGCAGTAGCCCGCGAGCGCCTCGTCGACCGAGTTGTCCACGACCTCGTAGACCAGGTGGTGCAGTCCTCGTTCACCCGTCGAGCCGATGTACATGCCCGGACGCTTGCGGACCGCCTCCAGGCCCTCGAGGACGGTGATGGCGTCGGCGTCGTAGCTGCCGCCTGACTCGGGCTGGGGGCTGGGCTGCTCGGCCACGGTCGGAGGTACTCCTCAGGATCTGCGAAACGCGCCGGAGCGGCCCGCCCGACTGCGAGGAGGGCAGATCACTCCGTGACGTTGGAGTTCCGGGCACCAAGGCGCCAGGAATGACCCTAGAAGTCTACCCGCACGTCGGGGTGAGACCCTCGACAACACGGTCCGGCGCGGTACGGGTTCCGTGAAGGTTCAGCCGTAGGTGTCCCGCACCCCTCGACCCTTGACGCTACGCGGCCCCCGACCGAACCCCGGACCGCCCGGCCCCTGCACCTCGATCTGCACGACGACGCCCTCGCCGAGCTCCTCGCCCAGGGTCCTCAGCATCGTCGGGACCGTCCAGCGCAGGTTCGTCGCCCAGGCCGTCGAGTCCGCCCGCATCGTCAGCACGCCCGCGTCGAACGACACGTACGAGGTGTGCGCCGCGACCTCCGCCCCGAAGAGCTCACCCCAACGAGCCTGGATCGTCCCCGCCGTCACGCCCGGGGACCACGCGAGCTGGCCGACGAGCGCGTCGAGCGCCTCACCGACCGTGCGCGGGTCACGCCCACCCGGCCGCGCGTCACCCAGCTGCACCTCACGGCGTGCGCCCCGCGGGGCGTCACCCGGCCGTAGGCCGCGACGCCGCGCGTTCTCCTTCGCACGGCCGAGAGCCGCAGCCGCGACCTGGCGCGCAGGCGTGAGCTCGACCAGGTCCCGCAACATCTGCGGGGCGCCCGGCACGGGAGCGGGGCCGGACGACGAGCCGGCCGCTCCGCGAAGCTCGTCGCTCGTCCGGTCCCCGGACCTGCGCCGGCGCTGATCAGAGGACACGCGAGACCTCACCGCCCATGACGTCGACGCGCGCGCCCGCCAGCGGCTCCGGGACGTCCGCGGCGACCGCCGCCGTGATGAGCACCTGCCGGGCCGGTGCCACGAGCTCGGCGAGCCGGTCCCGACGCCGCGCGTCGAGCTCGGCGAACACGTCGTCGAGGATCAGCACGGGCTCGTCGTCGGGGTCCGACTGCGGACCGCCGGCCGCCAGGACCCGCCAGGACGCCAGGCGCAGCGCGAGCGCGAACGACCAGGACTCGCCATGGCTCGCATATCCCTTGGCCGGCAGGTCGGCGAGGGTCAGGACCAGGTCGTCACGGTGCGGGCCCACGAGACACACGCCACGTTCGATCTCCTTGGGGCGCAGGCGGCCCATCGCCTCGAGCAGCTGCGCCTCGACCAGCTCCGCGGGT
Organism: Actinomycetes bacterium; assembly: GCA_023432565.1. Lineage (GTDB taxonomy): Bacteria > Actinomycetota > Actinomycetes > Actinomycetales > Cellulomonadaceae > Cellulomonas. Next base: position 3,519 of record JAEYUL010000037.1, read on the forward strand.
GCATCGTGATCACCGGCGGCTCCGGTGGGCGGCGGTGCGTCCGGCCCGTCCTGCAGCACGCCGTCGAGCGAGGCGCGATACGTGATCTGGGCGACGCCCTGCCCCGCGCTGACCTGCTCGTACGCGGCCGCGACGTGGGGAGCCAGAGCCCGGACCAACGCACGCCGCTCGGTGACCAGCCGCGCCCCGAGCTGGGCCAGCTTGCCGTCCCACACGTCCAGCGTCCGCAGGTCCGCGCCCTGGCGAGCCCGGCTCGCGGCGGCCGCCGACTTCAGCAGCGCCGACCGCTGCCGCAGCACCCGTTCGTAGTCGCTCACCGTCGCGGCCATGCGGGGCGTGAGCTGAACCAGCAGCGCGTCGAGGAACCGGCGACGACCGTCCGGGTCCCCCTTGACCAGTGCGAGGTCCTCCGGGGCGAACAGCACCGTGTGGAGCATCCCGAGGATGTCGCGCGCCCGGACCGGGCTGCCGCCGTTCACGCGCGCACGGTTCGCCTTGCCCGCCGTGATCTCCACCTCGACCACCGACGCACGCGGCCGGCCCGGCTCGAGCTCGCGGACCACCTTCGCGCCGACGACCGCACGCGCGCAGCCCGCCCGGATCAGTGCCACGTCCGTGGGGACCCGATGGCTCGAGAGGGTCGCGACGTAGCCGATCGCCTCGACGAGGTTCGTCTTGCCCTGCCCGTTGGGGCCGACGAAGGCCGTGATGCCCGGGTCGAGCTCGAGCTCGGCGTGCGGGTACGAGCGGAAGTCGGTCAGGTGCAGGTGTGCGACGTACATGCGGTCTCGTCGATGGTCTCGTGGTCGGTCAGACGGACGGCCCGGACGCGGGAGCGGCTGCGGTACCGGCGGAACCGGCGGCGGGCGTGCCAGCCGGGCGCACAGCGTGCCCGCCGAACTGCTGCCTCAGCGCCGCGACGGCCTTCATCGCGGGCGACTCGCCCTGCCGCGAGGAGAACCGGGCGAACAGCGCAGCGGAGATGACCGGCGCGGGCACCGCGAGGTCGATCGCCTCGTCCACGGTCCAGCGTCCCTCGCCCGAGTCCTCGACCCAGTCGTCGATCGCGGCCAGGCCCGGGTCCTGCTCGAGCGCGCGCACGAGCAGCTCCAGCAGCCACGACCGCACGACCGTCCCGTTGGTCCACGCGCGCATCGTGCCGTGCACGTCCGTGACGAGGTCCTTTGCCGCGAGCAGCTCGTAGCCCTCGGCGTACGCCTGCATGAGCCCGTACTCGATGCCGTTGTGCACCATCTTGGCGAAGTGCCCCGCGCCCACGGTGCCCGCGTGCACGAACCCGTCCGCGCGCTCCCCGGGCGGACGGAGCGCGTCGAACACGGGCATGGCGCGTGCGACGAGCTCGGCGTCGCCACCGACCATCAGCCCGTACCCGTTCTCCAAGCCCCACACCCCACCCGAGACCCCGGCGTCGAGAAAGCCGATCCCGTTGCCCGCCAGCAGCGCCGCGTGCGGCTCGTCGTCCTGGTAGTAGGAGTTCCCGCCGTCGATCACGATGTCGCCGGGCGAGAGCAGACCGGCGAGCTGCGTGACCACCGCGTCGGTGATCGGACCCGACGGGACCATGACCCACACGATCCGCTCGCCCGCAGGGAGCGCAGCCGCGAGGGCCTCGAGCGAGTCGACGTCCCTGACGCTGGGGTTCGTGTCGTAGCCGACGACCTCGATGCCCGCCGCGCGGATGCGCTCGCGCATGTTGGCGCCCATCTTGCCGAGCCCGACGAGACCGACCTTCATGACGACCGTCCTTCCCTCGATGCCGGCCCAGGTCCGCGACTCGTGCTCCGGGCCCTGGTCTCGTACCCAGGCCGCCTCAGACGTTCGACCTGCGTGTCACTGCTCCCGTGCTCAGCGTGCTCTGTCGAAGCCGCACCCCGCGGCCGGCCATGTCGGCCGATGCCGGCACCCGTGCTCACCGTGCTCGTTCTGACTGTGCCCGTGCGGGCCCGGTGCTGCGCGGCGAACCCCTGCCGCGCCTCGCCGACTTCCGCCACGGACGCTGAACCAGCCGTGCCCGACTGGCCGGGTCAGCTCGCGAAGCGGATCGGGACCAGCAGATAGCGGTACGTCTTGTCGTCGTCGCTCTCGACCGAGCCCTGACCGGTGAACTCCACCGGCTTGTTCGGGTGCGTGAACGACAGGCGGACGAACGGGGTGTCGAGCGCCCCGAGCCCGTCGAGCAGGAACTGCGGGTTGAACGCCACCGAGATGGGCTCGCCCTCGAGCGTCGCCTCCAGCGCCTCGGACGCCTGCGCGTCGTCGCCCTGGCCGGCGTCCAGCACCACTTGGCCGTCGGCGAAGCTCAGCCGGATCGGGGTGTTGCGCTCCGCGACGAGCGCCACGCGCTTGGCGGCCTCCGCGAGCTGCGTCGTGCCGACGATCGCGTGGATGGGCGTCTCGTCCGGGAACAGGCGGCGCACCGCGGGGTAGTCGCCGTCGACGAGCAGGCTCGTCGTCTGCCGTCCGGCGGCCTCGAACCCGATGAGGTCGACACCGGCACCCGTGGACAGGCTGACCGAGACCGCGCCCGCGCTCCCGAGCGACTTGGCCGCGTCGGACAGCGTGCGCGCACGGACCAGGGCGACCGTCGAGATGTCGGGGGAGGCCGGGGTCCACGTCAGCTCCCGCAGCGCGAGGCGGTAGCGGTCGGTGGCGAGCAGCGTGACCTTCTCGCCCTCGATCTCCACGCGCACGCCCGTGAGCAGCGGGAGCGTGTCGTCGCGGCTCGCGGCGACCGAGACCTGAGCGACCGCGTGCGTGAGCGCGTCACCGTCCACGGTGCCCGTGACCGGCGGCATCACCGGCAGGTTCGGGTAGTCCTCGACCGGCATCGTCAACAGCGTGAACCGGCTCGCCCCGCACGTGACGACGACCTTCGTGCCGTCGAGCGAGACGTCCACGGGCTTGTCGGGCAGCGCACGCGAGATCTCCGCGAGGAGCCGGCCGGAGACGAGGACCGTGCCGGCCTCGCTGACGTCCGCGGGGATCTGCGAACGTGCCGAGACCTCGTAGTCGAAGCTGGAGAGCTGGATGACACCGCTCGAGTCGGCCTCGATACGCACGCCGGCGAGCACCGGCACCGGCGGACGGGTCGGCAGGCTGCGAGCTGTCCAGGTGACGGCCTCGGCGAGGACGTCGCGCTCGACCCGGAACCTCATGGACCACTACCTCTCGTCGAACGTCGTCGTGCGTGCGCGACGAGCGTCTGTCCAGGACACGGGCAGGCGCCGTCACGCGAACACTACGCGAGAGGCCCCACACCGGTGGAAGGTGGTGAGCGTGTGATTCACCTTCGGGGTGCGACCGGGCGTCGGGTCGCGGGGCACAGGCATCGAAGGTGTGTGGATTCTCGTGACAAGAATCTGTCGTCGTCATCATCGCGGCTGTGCATCGTGTGGACAGCGGTGTGTCTGTGCAGGTCGCGCCGGGGATCCGGGTGTGGGTCTCGGTTGTGGACCGTCGCGGCCCGCCGGTGGGTGACGGTGGACGGTCCGATTCCTGTCATTCGCCGTCCACCGTGGCGCCCCTCGGTGTCCACATCGCACGACGTGTCATCCACCGCTGTCCACAGGGCTGTGCACAGGTGTGAGTATTCGTCCCATGCATGTCTCGACCTGTGGGTGAAGGTGCCCGGCGATGCGCCCGAATACGTCCAGATCTGACCAGGTGCTCCGTGGGCCATCCGTGGTCGGTTTGTCTGTTTCGGCGTCGTTGCAGGTGAGGAGGGTGGCGGCGGCGCCGTCGTCCTGCCCTCGCCGTTCGGGTGACATCTTTCACATGATCCCCAGGCCACGACCAGCCGGTGTGGATAAACCTGGGGAGAACCTCGTGCGGCCCTGCCGGGACGTCAGCCGCGGCTCTGCTGCTTGATGCGGTTCGTGAGCTCGGTCACCTGGTTGTAGATCGACCTGCGCTCGGCCATGAGCTCGCGGATCTTGCGGTTCGCGTGCATGACCGTGGTGTGGTCGCGACCGCCGAACGCCTGGCCGATCTTCGGCAGCGACAGGTCGGTGAGCTCACGGCACAGGTACATCGCGATCTGGCGTGCCGTCACCAGCACCCGCGACCGCGACGAGCCGCACAGGTCGTCGATCGTCAGACCGAAGTACGCGGCGGTCTGTCCGATCACCTGCGTCGAGGTGATCTCGGTGGTCTGGTCGTCGGTGATGAGGTCCTTGAGCACGATCTCTGCGAGCGACAGATCGACCTGCTGCCGGTTGAGGCTGGCGAACGCGGTGACGCGGATGAGCGCACCCTCGAGCTCACGGATGTTCGTCGAGATCTTGGAGGCGATGTACTCGAGCACCTCGGGGGGTGCCTGCATGTTGTCGCCGCCGGCCTTCTTGCGAAGGATCGCGATGCGGGTCTCGAGGTCCGGCGGCTGGACGTCGGTGATCAGGCCCCACTCGAAGCGCGAGCGCATCCGGTCCTCGAAGCCGTTCAGCTGCTTCGGGGGCAGGTCGGAGGTGATCACGACCTGCTTGTTCGCGTTGTGCAGAGTGTTGAACGTGTGGAAGAACTCCTCCATCGTCTGTTCCTTGCCCTGCAGGAACTGGATGTCGTCGATGAGGAGCACGTCGACCTCGCGGTACCGGCGCTGGAAGGCGCCGGCCTTTCCCTCCGAGATCGAGTTGATGAAGTCGTTCGTGAACTCCTCGGAGTTCACGTACCGCACGCGCACGCTGGGGTAGAGGTTCTGGGCGTAGTGCCCGATCGCGTGCAGCAGATGCGTCTTGCCCAGCCCTGAGTCGCCGTAGATGAACAGCGGGTTGTACGCCTTCGCGGGTGCTTCGGCCACGGCGACGGCGGCGGCGTGGGCGAACCGGTTGGACGAGCCGATCACGAAGGTCTCGAAGAGGTAGTTCGGGTTGAGGCGAGCCGGCTCGGCCTGCTGGCGCCGAGCGTTCGGCACCGGGGGCCTCGCGCCAGGAGCCTCGGGATCGGCGCGGCGGACGTCGGGCTCGCGGACCGGGCGGTCGGGCTCGGCGACGAGCGCGTGCTCGACCCGGTCGTGCTCGAGCGGCGCCGGGTTGGCGTTGGGGATGGTGGTCATCGCCCGCACCGCGGGAGGCGCGTCGTCGACGAGCTGAGGATCCACCGTGATCGCGAACCGGCCGTCCCTGCCGAGCGCATCCGTCAGGGCGTCGGTGACCTCGGTGCGCACCTTCGTCTCGAGGTACTCCTTGGTGTACTCGTTGCCGACGGCAAGGATCAGCGTGCCGTCGAGGAGTCCGAGAGGCTGGGCGAGCCGGACGAACGCGAGCTGCCGCTGGGTGATGTCAGGGCTGGACTCCAGGGTGTTCACGACGTGACCCCAGACTCGACTGAGCTCTTCGTCCTGTGCCACGTCCTACCTCGAGTCGTCTCGTCCGTTCGACGTGCGAGTCTCGCACGGCGCGCCGTCGTCCACACACTTGTCCACACCTGTGAGCCGAGGTCGGCGAGCCTGGGCGACTGCGCGGATGCCCGTCGCGACGCGCCTCGTCGTCGAACCGCATCGACAGCACCACCGGCAACACGCTCGTCGTCATCCACAGGTGACGACGAGCCACGATGCTAGTGTCCACAGGCAGCGGCCGGGCACCGCCTGATGGGGTGACGAACGGCTCGCCCGAGGCGGGGACGGGTCCGCAAGAGGTAGGCCCGAGGCTCTGGCCAGGGGTGTTGTCCGGGGGACGGGTGTCCGGGCTCGAGACGGGCCCGTCCCGGACGGCTTCCCGGGTCGTCCTGGCGGGCCGTGGCATTTGACCGCCCAGACGCGTCCGACGTATCGTTGCGCAGCCCTTTGATGGCTCCTGTCGGCGCGCCCAGACGCCGCATGCACCGCACGTGCGTGTCCTCGGAGCAGTCGAGCCAGGCAGAAGACCAGGTCGCGTGTGCCGCGCGCCCATCCGATGGACCAGTGGGAGAACTCTCGTGAGCAAGCGCACGTTCCAGCCGAACACCCGGCGCCGGGCCAAGACCCACGGCTTCCGTCTGCGCATGCGGACGCGCGCCGGCCGCGCGATCCTCGCCGCTCGTCGGCGCAAGGGTCGCTCCGAGCTCTCGGCCTGACCCAGCGTCGGTGCTGCCCGCCGCGCACCGGATGCGTCGTTCCGCCGACTTCGAGACGGCGGTCCGCCGCGGTGCACGGGGCGGACGGGAGACGTTGGTGGTGCATCTGACGAGTCGAACCGACCCCGGGCCTGAGGGCCCGGTGGTCGGTTTCGTCGTGTCCAAGGGGGTCGGGAATGCGGTCGTGCGCAACCGTGTGAAGCGGCGACTGCGCGCCCTCGTCGCGAGCCGCATCGACGCGCTGGCGCCCACCGCGAGCCTCGTCGTCCGCGCGCAGACACCCGCCGCCACCGCGAGCTACGCGGCACTGGGCGCCGACCTCGACGGCGCACTGCGCACCGCCACCCGCCGCGCCGGAGCTCCGAAGTGAGCATGCTCCGCCGCGCCGCGCGGTCCCTCATGCGCCTTCCGGGGATGGCCCTGCTGGGCCTGCTCTGGCTGTACCAGCACGTGATCTCGCCACTCACGCCTCCGACGTGCCGGTACTACCCGTCCTGCTCGCAGTACGCCGTGATCGCGATCCGTCGCCACGGAGCACTGCGCGGGACCTGGCTCGCCGCCCGTCGGCTGCTGCGATGCCACCCCTGGACGCCCGGTGGTGTGGACGACGTGCCCCCGGCACGTTCGGCCCGCCGACTCGACGTGGCGCACAGCGCCCACTGAAACCCCGACAGGAGCTCTGCCCTCATGGGTTGGTTCGACGGACTGCTCAACCCGATCATGGTCGCGGTGGCCTGGATCATGGTCCAGTTCCACTCGCTGTTCACGGCCATCGGCATGGACGCGGACGGTGGACTGGCGTGGACGCTGTCGATCGTGGGCCTCGTGATCGTCATCCGGATCCTGCTCATCCCGCTCTTCTTCAAGCAGATCAAGGCGTCGCGTGGGATGCAGCTGCTGCAGCCCGAGATGCAGAAGATCCAGAAGAAGTACAAGGGCAAGACCGACCCTGCGTCTCGTGAGGCGATGAGCCGCGAGACGATGGAGCTGTACCGCAAGCACGGCACCAACCCGTTTGCCTCGTGCTTGCCGATCCTGCTGCAGTCGCCGATCTTCTTCGCACTGTTCCGGGTGCTCAACTCGCTCAAGCCGCTGTCCGAGGGCACGTATGGGCGCGGTGACCACATCGGTCCGATGACCGCCGAGCTGGCCGGCTCGGCCGAGTCCGCGACGATCTTCGGCGCGCCGCTGTCCGGCACGTTCATGCAGGCTGACGGGGACATCCACATCCAGCTCGTCACGGTCATGCTGATCGTCGCGATGTCCGCCACGACGTTCTTCACGCAGCGCCAGCTGACCCGCAAGAACATGCCGCCGGCCGCGCTCGAGGGCCCGATGGCCCAGCAGCAGAAGGTCCTGCTGTACGTGCTGCCGCTGATCTTCGCGTTCTCCGGCGTGAACTTCCCGATCGGTGTGCTGATCTACTGGACCACGACGAACCTGTGGTCGATGGGCCAGCAGTTCTACACGATCCGCCGCATGCCGGCGCCCGGGTCCGAGGCCGAGCGCCTCATGCTGGAGCGTCGTGCTCGTCGCGGCAAGGCTGTTCCCGTCGTCGAGGCTCCCTCGACCGTCGTCGAGGACAAGCCGCGTGGTCAGCGTCAGCAGCCGAAGCGCAAGGATCGCCAGAAGCCGTCCGCCGCCCCTCGTGCGCAGGGCACCGGTGCCGCCTCGGCCTCGCGTCCGACGCAGCGACCGTCGACGACGCCCGAGGACGCGAGCGTGCCGCCCGTGGTCGAGGACGCGCCGGTCGAGGACGCGCCCGCCCAGGACAAGCCTGCTGCGCGCAAGCCTGCGGCCGGCAAGCCCGCTGCCGACAAGCCCACCACTCGGCCGGGCTCGTCGTCGGGCGCTTCCCAGGCGAAGAAGAAGCCCGCCCAGGGCGGCAAGAAGCCGCGCCCCAAGAACTGAGAGCCGCTTCGCGGCCCAGCCATGTCGAACGGAGACACGATGACGACCCAGCCTGACGCTGAGAGCTCGACGACCCGCCTCGAGGAAGAGGGTGAGATCGCAGCCGATTACCTCGAGGAGCTCCTCGACATCGCGGACCTGGACGGTGACATCGACATCGACGTCGATCACGGGCGGGCGGCCGTCGAGATCGTGTCGGAGGACCCGGCGGATCGCTCGCTGCGCCGTCTCGCAGGTCGTGACGGAGAGGTGCTCGACGCGCTCCAGGAGCTGACGAGGCTCGCCGTGCAGGCGAAGACCGGTGAGCGGAGTCGGCTCATGCTCGACATCGCCGGCTACCGCGCCGCACGGCGGGAGGCGCTCACGGCTGTCGCGCAGGACGCCGTCGCCCGCGTCAAGGAGTCGGGTGCGCCGGTCTCGCTCGAGCCGATGAACCCGTTCGAGCGCAAGGTCGTCCATGACGCCGTCGCCGCGGCCGGGCTCTCGAGCGACTCCGAGGGTGTCGAGCCGCATCGCTACGTGGTCGTGCGTCAGGCCTGACCACCGCGGTCAGCTCATCGAGGGTGGCACTCCGACGGGGTGCCACCCTCGGTCGTCTGCGTGGCGTGTGTGCCCGGAGTCCGGTCGCGAGGGCGTGACCCGGCACCGCCCGGCCAGGCCAGGTGTTCTAGCTCGGTGTGCATCCGGAACGCTCGCTTCGGATGAGGCACGTGTGGACTGCTGTTCGGCACCACCGCTGTGCACGGCCGGAAGATGACGCTCCGCGATCGTGCCTTGCCGGGACGGGCTGTTCCACGTGAAACAGCGTGCGACCACGGTTCGGGCCGGGCTCGCGCGCCGGGTCTCGCTCGCGCTGGGGTGCAGGGCAGAGGCGCCCGTGCCCGTGCGTGGGCCGCGTCGGCCTCGCCCCCGCGGCCGTCGTCACGCCGGCTGAGCGCGCAGGTCGCTCTTGTGGTGACCGTGACGGAACGCAAGAGCAGCCCTCGTGGGAGAGAGAGGCGGGCAGGCAGACAGCCGGTTTCACCGGCTTGCCGTTGATGGTTCGCATGCGACCCGAGCAGCGAGCGGCGTCCCAGGCAGCGGCGTCCCGACGACGGTCTGTCTCTGGACTTCTTCGCTGCAGCGCTGGCGCCGAACTGCGGGTCGACGCCCATGCTGGGCACCACGGTCGGCTCGGCTCGGTCGCGAGTAGGTTTCACGTGGAACGAGGGGCGCGCAGGCGCCCCCGGTGGCCGGCCGCGGCTGAGTTGGTGCCGTGCATGGCCGACGCAGGGCTCGCGGCCCACGACCGATGCGGGGCAGGACGGTCGGGTGCGGTTCGGTTGCGGCGAGGTCTGACGTGGAGCGAGGGTCGCGCAGCGCGGCCCCGGCGGCCGGCCCCGGCTGAGTTGGTGCCCTGCATGGCCGACGGAGAACTTGCGCGCGATCGGCGATGCTGGAGGGTCGACTCAGCTCGGTCGCCGTGAGGTTCACGGGGAAGGCGGGGCGTGCAGCGCGGTCCGGGTGAGCGCCCTCGGCCGAGCTTGTGCGCTGTTGGCAGGCGGAGAGTTGCGGGACGTCGGCGATGCGGGGAGGACGGTCTCGTGTGCTGGGTCGCGGGCAGGTTTCACGTGGAACGAGGGCGCGCAGCGCGGTGTCCCCGGCGGCGACTTGGCGTCGTCGAGGCCTGATGCCTGGCGCATGGGTCCTCGTGCGCGGGGATGTTCACGCGGCCACCCGGCCATGTGGATGCCCTCCGAATCTGGAAGGTGTCTGCTCGAGGCTCAGGCCGGCTGTCCGACTCGGGGAGCGCGGCCGCCCGAGTCGGCGGGATGCCCGCGGAGGCGCGGGCTGCGCGCGACCGCGAGGACTGTGATGGGACGCCCGCGAAGTGCTTGCTGGGTGGCGTGTGAGGCAAGCCGGTCGCGCGTCACGAGTGACTGCTGTGCAGACGCTGAGGGGAGAGGTTGTCAGTTGGCTGATGATGCCGCAGGGACAGGTGCCACGCCGGGCACACCCGGGCTCGGCGCTCAGTCGCCCTCCACCCTGACACCGGGCGCGAACGGTGCGCTGGCATCTCGAAGGAGCTGGGACGAGAGCGCTCATGCGGGTACGCGACGGATGCTGGGCGTTGCCATATCAGGTGCTGAGTCGCAGGCGCTCCGCGGACCGCGACTGGGACCGTTCCACGTGAAACAAGGGTGATCCACTGCGTGCGCCGCAGCCGGATCGCGGGGACCGGAACACTGCGGGGGTCGTGGTGCTGAGGCCCGCGCCGCGGAGGCGCGCGGGCCTGGGATCGGATCAGGGCCGTCGGTCCACAGTGACGCCGCTCGGCGGTACCGACTCTCGCCGACAGGTGGCCCGACGCGTCGGGGCGGGCGGCCGAGCGCGGGAGATGACCGCTCGACCGCGACGCGCGCGGAAGGTGACCGCCAGGCCTTGAAGTGGCGTCCCGCAGAGTGGTGTGTGAGCCCGGCCCTGATCGGGGCGTCGTCGTAGACGTGTAGGCGGTCACCGCGTGATTCTTCGAGAGACCTACCAAGTCGACTCGAGAGAAGGACCCGCGATGA
>JAEYUL010000050.1 GCA_023432565.1 Actinomycetes bacterium
AGTACGAGATCATGATCATCCTCGATCCCGAGATCGAGGAGCGCACCGTCGCCCCGTCGCTCGACAAGTACCTGTCGGTCGTCAAGACCGACGGCGGCAACGTCGACAAGGTGGACATCTGGGGTCGTCGCCGCCTGGCCTACGAGATCAACAAGAAGGCCGAGGGCATCTACGCGGTCGTCGACTTCACCGCGGAGCCGGCCACGGCCAAGGAGCTCGACCGTCAGCTCGGCCTCAACGAGGTCGTCCTGCGCACCAAGGTCCTGCGCCGCGACGCGTGACCCGTCGGTGCGTGCCGCTAGCGTGCGCACCACATCGAAGGACAGAGCAGTTCGAGGATCGAGCGAGGAGCTGGCATGGCTGGTGAGACCGTCATCACGGTGATCGGGAACCTGACCGGGGACCCGGAGCTGCGCTTCACCCCGTCGGGTGCGGCCGTCGCCAACTTCACCGTCGCGTCGACGCCGCGCACGTTCGACCGTCAGAGCAACGAGTGGAAGGACGGCGAGACGCTGTTCATGCGCTGCTCGATCTGGCGCGAGGCTGCCGAGTCGGTCGCGGAGTCGCTCACCAAGGGCACGCGGGTGATCGTCACCGGTCGCCTCGTGCAGCGCTCCTACGAGACCCGCGAGGGCGAGAAGCGCACCGTCGTCGAGCTGCAGGTCGACGAGGTCGGCCCGTCGCTGCGCTACGCCACGGCCAAGGTCACCCGGACCCAGCGTTCGGGCGGCGGCGGTGGCTTCGGCGGCGGCGGTGGTGGCGGCTACTCCGGTGGCGGCCAGTCCAGCGCCGGTGACGACCCGTGGGCCACGCCCGCGGGCGGCGGCGGTGGCGGCTACTCCGACGAGCCCCCGTTCTGATCCTCGGTCCTTCGAGACCCCAGACACCACATCCCCGGGCATGGCAACGCCCGGGGCTCCACAGACAGGAGCACCGCGATGGCCAAGGCCGTTGTTCGTAAGCCCAAGAAGAAGCAGAACCCCCTCAAGGCAGCCAAGATCGAGGTTGTCGACTACAAGGACACCGCGCTGCTGCGCAAGTTCATCTCCGACCGCGGCAAGATCCGCGCTCGCCGGGTGACCGGGGTGTCCGTGCAGGAGCAGCGCGCGATCGCGCGTGCCGTCAAGAACGCGCGCGAGATGGCTCTCCTGCCGTACTCGTCGTCGGCTCGCTGAGAAGGAGGCTGAAGATGGCGAAGATCATCCTCACGCACGAGGTCACCGGCCTCGGCGCCCCTGGCGACGTGGTCGAGGTCAAGGACGGGTACGCCCGCAACTACCTCATCCCGCGCAACCTCGCCGCCCCCTGGACCAAGGGTGCGGAGAAGGACATCACCGCGATCCGCAAGGCCCGCAAGGCCCGCGAGATCGCCTCGCTCGACGACGCGAAGGCCATCCGCGACTCGCTGCAGTCGAAGCCGGTCGTCGTCGCCGCGAAGGCCGGCGAGGCCGGTCGCCTGTTCGGTGCCGTCACGACGGCCGAGATCGCCGAGGCGGTCAAGGCGTCGGGTGCCCCTGCGATCGACAAGCGCAAGGTCGAGATCGCACAGCCGATCAAGGCCCTGGGCGAGTACACCGTCTCGGTCCGCCTCCACCCGGAGGTCGCCGCGGCCGTGACCGTCAAGGTCGTCGCTGCCTGACCTGAGTCAGCTGCGAGGAAGGCCCCGTCCCCCTGAGGGACGGGGCCTTTCCCGTCCCAGCCCACGCGCCCCCTCTCCCGAGCGCGGGTGATCGGGCGCGAGCGCCGTCGCCGCGCGCCCGCGCCCGCGCCGCCCGACCCGCGCTCGCGTGCGCTTGCGAGGGGTGTCCCCGGTCGGGTGTCGGCGCGCCGAGTGCGCTCCGTGCGCCCAGGGCTCGTGCGGTCCTGCCGAGCGCGGGTGTTCGGGCGCGAGCGCGGGCCCGGCAAGCGCGCTCTCGGGCCGCCCGACGCGCGTTCGCGGCGCTCGACCCGCGTTCGCGGGGGGCCGGTCAGGTGCCGGTGACCATCCAGGTGGTGCCGCGGGCGCGGTAGCCGGTGGTGGCGGCTCGGGCGAGCATGAACGCCCCGCTGAAGGCGGCGGTGAGCCACAGCAGTCCCTCGGCCCCGTGCGGCGCGTACGCGCGGACCGCCAGGGTGAAGGGCACGTAGACGACGAGGGAGACGAGCCCCGCCCACGCGAGGTACCTGCCGTCGCCCGCACCGATGAGCACGCCGTCGAGCACGAACACCCACCCCGCGATCGGCATGCACACGCCGGCGACGAGCATGCCGAGCACGATCGCGTGCCGCACGTCGTCGTCGGGGGAGAACAGTGGTGCGTACAGCGCAGCCGCGCCGCCGAGCACCAGGCCGAGCACGGCGCCCGCTCCGACGCCCCACTGCAGCGTGCGCCGCAGGATGCCGCGCGTGCGATCCACGTCCCCGGCGCCGAGCGCGTGCCCGACGAGGGCCTGGGCTGCGATCGCGAGCGCGTCGAGCGCGAACGCCGCCAGACCCCAGACGGAGCTGACGACCTGGTGCCCGGCGAGGGTGATCGCGCCGAGGCCTGCTGCGACCCAGGTGGTGAGCAGGATCGCGGCGCGCAGGGTTGCGGTCCGGGCGAGCAGGGGTAGGCCGTGCCGGGCGCTGGCCCAGATCCCGACTGCCGCGGGTCGCAACGACGAACCCGCCTCGCGTGCTCCTCGGACGACGACCAGGCACAGGACGGCGGCCATGCCGAGCTGGGTGATCGCCGTGCCGACGCCGGACCCCGCGATCCCGAGGTGCAGCCCCCACACGAGCGTGACGTTGAGGACCGAGTTCACGATCGCCCCGACGACCGCGACGCCGAGCGGGGTGCGCGTGTCCTGCAGACCGCGAAGGGTCCCGGTCGCGGCCAGGACCAGCAGCATCCCGACGAGCCCGGGCGCGGACCACCGCAGGTAGGTGACGGCTTGCCGGGCGGTCTCGTCGGTCCCGCCCATGAGCTCGACCACCCACGGTGCGGCGACCCAGAGCCCCGCCGCGAGGACGACCCCGAGGCCGGCGGCGAGCCACATGCCGTCCACACCCACCTGCAGGGCCCCTGGCGTGTCGCCCGCGCCGAGGCGGCGCGAGACGGACGCGGTGGTCGCGTAGGCGAGGAACACGCACAGGCCGACGACGGTCAGCAGCAGGCTCGAGGCGAGGGCCAGGCCGGCCAGCGCTGAGGTGCCCAGATGCCCGACCACAGCGGAGTCCACGAGGATGAACAGGGGTTCTGCGACGAGCGCCCCGAGCGCCGGCACGGCGAGGGCGAGGATCTGCCGGTCGATCGTGACACGGGGTTGTCCGGTGGCTGAGATGGTCTCGACTCCCTGGCGTGCTCCACACCCGTTGAACTGCATCTGCGCTCGTCGCGGCGGCGATTCGCTGCCTCGGACCACGGTATCCACAAGTCTGTCCACGGCCTGTGCACATCCTGATACACAGGCGTCCCCACCCCGGTCCACAGGGTCGCCGGGCGATTTCCACAGGGGTCGTGGGCGATTCGCGCGGCACGGCTCGACCGTCCTAGTGTGCGCGGGAACCTTCCCACGGGGCAGTGCTGCCGGGTCGTGTCGGAGGGTCGCTGTAGAACACGGGTTCGAGGGCTTCGTCCAGCGGGGAATGGGTACGTAGGTGACGATCGAAGAGCTCGAGTACGGCATGCCGTCCGAGGCCGGACCCGGGCGACGCGAGTTCGACCGCACCCCGCCGCAGGACCTCGAGGCCGAGCGATCGGTGCTCGGCGGCATGATGATCTCGAAGGACGCGATCGCCGACGTCATCGAGCAGATCCGGGGCACGGACTTCTACCGGCCTGCGCACGAGGTCGTCTATGACGCGATCATCGACCTGTACGGCCGCGGTGAGCCCGCGGACGCGATCACCGTCGCCGACGAGCTGACCAAGCGCGGGGAGATCGGCCGGATCGGCGGCGCCCCGTACCTGCACACCCTCATCGCGTCGGTGCCGACCGCGGCGAACGCCGGCTACTACGCGCGGATCGTGCGCGAGCGGGCCATCCTGCGCAAGCTCGTCGAGGCCGGGACCCGCATCGTCCAGCTCGGGTACGGGACCGACGGCGGCGACGTCGACGAGCTGGTGAACACCGCTCAGGCCGAGGTCTACGCCGTCACCGAGCGGCGCTCGTCGGAGGACTACCTGCCGCTGTCGGAGATCATCGGCGGGACCGTCGACGAGATCGAGGCGGCCGGCCACCGCGGTGAGGGGATGATCGGCGTCCCCACGGGCTTCTCCGACCTCGACCGCCTGACCAACGGCCTGCACCCGGGCCAGATGATCGTCGTCGCCGCGCGTCCGGCCATCGGCAAGGCCCTCGCGCTCGACACCCCGCTGCCCACGCCCACGGGCTGGACGACGATGGGGAAGGTGCGGGTCGGAGACCAGCTCCTCGCCTCCGACGGCACGCCGACGACGGTCGTCGCCGCGACCGAGGTCATGGTCGGCCGCCCCTGCTACCGCGTCACGTTCGACGACGGCACGACGATCGTCGCGGACGCCCAGCACCAGTGGGCGACCCGCACGCGCGCCGACCGCCGGCAGCGCGACGGCGGCACACCGAGCATCTGGACGACGGAGGAGATCCACGGCACGGTGCGCTGCGCGACGGCCGACCGTCGGGCGAACCACTCGGTCGAGACCGCGCGCCCGTTGCAGCTCCCGGACGCCGACCTTCTCGTCGACCCTTACCTGCTGGGCGTGTGGCTGGGTGACGGCCACGCCGCCTCGGCCCGCTTCACGAGCGCCGACCCCGAGATCGCGATGTACATCGAGAGCCGCGGTTACGAGGTCCGCTCCGCGCCGACGAGCGGTGTCGCTCGCCTCTACACCGTCTCATTCCCCAAGGAGGAGATCGAGGCTCGGACGTGCGAGGTCTGCGGCGCCTCCTACGTGAGTCCGCGCCGCCAGGTCCGGACCTGTGGGCAGTCGTGCGGCGGCAAGGTCGAGACGAAGTCGGTCGGTGCTCCCGTTCCCACGTGCCCCGACTGTGGACGTGAGACCTCCGGCCTGCGCCGCTGCCAGGTGTGCCACTCCGCGTACGGCACGGTCCAGGGTCGGCTCCGGACGCTCGGCGTGCTCGGCAACAAGCACATCCCCGCCCCGTACCTGCGGGCGAGCGAGCGGCAGCGGCGCGACCTGCTCGCCGGCCTGCTCGACACCGACGGCACAGTGAACCCCACGGGTAGCCCGCAGATCACGCTCACCGACGAGCGCCTTGCGCGCGACGTCCGAGAACTGGTGCACTCCCTCGGCTACCGCACCGGTTGGTCGACGCGCACCGTCGCGGGTCGCTCCGAGGCGACCTCGACGGCGTTCACCATCACGTTCACCACCGACGACGACGTGTTCAGCCTCGAGCGCAAGAAGCTCGTGCACAAGCAGCGTCGTCGGCCCTCGACCCCGCGCTTGCGACAGCGGTTCATCGTGTCGGTCGAGCCCGTCGAGTCTGTCCCGGTCCGATGCGTCGAGATCGCGCACCGTTCGCACCTCTACCTGGCGAGCGAGGCGATGGTGGCGACCCACAACTCGACGCTCGGCATCGACATCGTGCGGTCGGCGTCGATCAAGCACAACATGTCGTCCGTCGTGTTCTCGCTCGAGATGAGCCGCAACGAGATCGTCATGCGACTGCTCTCGGCCGAGGCGCGCGTCCACCTGCAGAAGCTGCGCACCGGTCAGATGGGCGAGGACGACTGGGCGAAGATCGC
>JAEYUL010000055.1 GCA_023432565.1 Actinomycetes bacterium
CGTCGTTGTTGACGGGTCAGGTCGCTGTGGTGTGTAGGGATTCGGGGTCGGCCCAGGTGCGGGCGACCTCGGTGGGGGTGCGGTAGGCCAGCCCGGAGTGCGGGCGGTGGTGGTAGGTGTCGATGTAGGTCGCGATCTCGTGGCGCGCCTGTTCGATGGTTTCCCACTCGGTGCGCCAGGCGCAGCGCTTCTTGAACTGCCCGAACCAGGACTCGATGAACGCCTGGGACTCGGGGTCGCGGTAGCCGCCGCGGCGGTGGGTGATCCCGCGTGCGGACAGGTGCTTGCGGAAGCCCCGCGAGGTGAACTGCGACCCGTTGTCGGTCCCGAGCGTCAGACGCCCCGGCGTGACCGATCGCGCGAGGACAGCGCCCTCGACGCAGGCGATGGCTTCGTCGGTGCGGGTGCGCACGTCCAGGGTCCAGCCGGCGACTTCCCGGGTGCAGCAGTCCACGGCGACGTGCAGGTAGACCCAGCCGTGCGCCGCGGTCCAGACCTTGGTCATGTCCAGGTGCCACAGCTCGTCGGGGCGCCGCACCCGGAAGTAGCCGGGTCGGCGGCGTCGGTCGGTGTTCCGCGAGCGTTGCAGCAGCCCGTGGGCGCGCATGACGCGTTGCACGCGTTTGCGGTTGACCGGCTCACCGAGCGCTCGTGAGGCCAGGGCGGCGACCATCCGGGTGCCGTCGACCGGGTTCGCGCGGGCGACCTCGACGATCGCGTCGTCGCCTGGTCGACCGCGGCCCGGGCCGGCGCCTGGTGGGCGGCGCGAGATCGGTCGGTAGAGCGCCTGGCGGCTCACGCGAGCGACGCGTGCGACGACGGCGGGTTGGCGCCCGGTGGCGATCACGGCGCGGGCCCTGGACACCCGGGTGCTCACGTCCAGTCCCGCGAGAGTTCCCCCGCGATCTCCAGCTCGTAGGTCTTGCGCCCCAGGGACCGTTCCAGGGCGGCGACCTTCTTCTTCAGTTCCACGACCTCGACGTGCTCCGGCGTCCGGGCGTTCGATGACGCGAGGGCGGCCTTGCCGCCCTCGAGCAGCTTGTCCCGCCAGGAGTAGTAGAGCGTCTCGGAGATCTCGTACTCGCGGCACACGTCCCGCACGGACCGGTCCCCGCGCAACCCCGCGAGCACGACTTCGGTCTTCTGCTCCGGCGTGAACTGCCGGTACTTGCGCTTCTCGCTCATCAGCCCTCCTCGGGCGATCGAGCGACCATCGTCCCCAAGCCCGACGGCTCAGGGAAGTGTCAACGAGCCAACGGGGTCCTCGTCAACGGGCCTGGCCGCCGGGAAGTCCGGTCCCTCGACGCGTGAGCAGCAGCTGGAGGCCGAGGTCGCCGACCTGACGCAGGCGTTGGGTGAGGCTGCGGTCGAGCTGCGGGCGTGGAAGAAGTCTGCCGAGGGTCGCCTGGGCCCTTCGAGGACCTCGAGGTGATCCGCACCGACGCGGGCATGCCGACCACGAGGTTCTGCGCGCTGATCGGCGTGCCCGAGCGGGACCTGGCGCCGCCACCAGGCGCGCGCCCGTGACGGCGCCCGGGGCTAGGGCCCGTGGCCGCGCCCGGCCCGCGAGAACGTGCGCGACGCCGCCCGTCGGCACGCGTTGGCGCACCCGGCGTGGGGTCACCGCAAGGGCTGGGCGATGTGCCGCCACGACGGGCACCGGGTGTCCCAGGCCAGCGTGCTGCGGCTGCTGCGCGACGAGGCACTGATCCTGCCGGCGGCCTACCAGCGTGAACGCCGCCAGCTCGCAGCGCGCCGCAAGGCCGCGTTCGCGACCGAGCCGACCGGGGCGAACCAGGTCTGGCAGCTGGACTTCTCGGAGTTCGAGACCACCACCGGTGGGACCTGGCGCATCGCCGGGTGCCGGGACTACTGGTCCAAGTACGAGCACCCCTGGCACGTGTCCCCGACGGCGAACCAGCACGACGCGATCACCGCGATCGAGCTCGCCCTGGACGACTACCAGGACCTGTTCGGGCGGCCGCTGCTCGACACCTGCGCCCGCGACGAGAACGGCAACATCATCCCGGCGGTCACGATCGTGACCGACAACGGCGGACCGTTCCGCAGCTTCCGGTTCGAGGCGTTCATCACCACCCACCCCGAGCTACGCCACGTCCGCACCCGGGTGCGCACCCCGGGGCAGAACGGCTCACGTGAACGCGGGTTCGGGTCGCTGAAGTACGAACGGCTGTTCCTCGAAGAGATCGACGACGTCCTGGACCTCGTCGCCCACGCCGAGGACTACCGCACCGAGTACAACACCGTGCGCCCCCACGAGGCCATCGCCTGGAACCGACCCCACGAGGTCCACCTCGGCCTCGCCGACCCTCTGGTCCCCAACTTCCCCAACCCCGAAATCCTGCCAACTGCTTGACGCGGGACATGCTCGCTGCCGCGCCCGTGGGCGCGCCAGCCACCGCCGTCGGGGATGCGTGCGACCTTCTTGACGTCCAGGTGCAGCATGTGACCGGGGAAGCGTGCCACGATCTTGCCCGCGACCCGGTTGGACGAGCCGTCGGGGTCCAGGTCCTTGCGCCGGTTGATGCCCAGCCGTACCAGCCAACGTCCCACGGTCGCGACCGAGATCGTGTGCCCGGCCGCGGTCAGCTCGCGTTGGATCTGCCGGGCCGTCCACTTCCGTTCCCGACGCCAGGCCTCGATCAGGTCCACCACCTGCGCCGGGATCTGGGTCGGGCGGGCGAACGGGGCACTGGACCG
Source organism: Actinomycetes bacterium (assembly GCA_023432565.1). Lineage (GTDB taxonomy): Bacteria > Actinomycetota > Actinomycetes > Actinomycetales > Cellulomonadaceae > Cellulomonas. Next base: position 2,722 of record JAEYUL010000055.1, read on the forward strand.
GTCGACCAGACCCGCCTCACCCTCGACGTCGTAGCGGGCTTTCCACTTCGACAGGCACGCCCGCGAGACGCCGGCCTCGGCGGCGACGTGCGCGATCGGACGGTCCTGGCAGCGCTCGATCAGGCGCAGCCTGCCGGCAGGGGTCAACGGGGCGTTAGCGTGGCTCATGAGGGGTAGGTCCTTCTTCGGCTGGACGGTTGCTCGCACTTCCATCCTGCCGCCGGGGACCTACCCCTCGCTCACACCCCGAGCGTCACCAACCTCATGAGCCACAACAGCTAGAAGAGCCAGACCAGGAGGAGGGTGACGGCGGCCGTTGCGGCGGCGGTCAGGACGACGACCCACCATGTGTCCGGGTGGTGGCAGGGGATGAGCTGCGGGGGCGCCTGCACGACGACGACGGGGGCGGGTGGCGGTGGTGCGGCCGGGGGAGCGGGCGGTGGTGGGGTCATGCTCGACCCGCACCGCACGCACGTGACCGCGACGGGTGTGTTGAGCTCGGCGCACACGGGGCACGCGAGCGTCGCGGACAGCGCGGACCCGGACGCGCCGGGGGCGCGCCAGCGCGCGTCGTCGGTCTCCTCGTCGGAAAGCGGTGCGGACGAGGGCCGCGCCCAGAACAGCGGGTAGTCGCACTGCGGGCAGAAGTCGCTCGCGAGGCGTGCGCCGGCCTGCACGTGGGCGACCGCCCCGCACTCCGGGCACGTCACCTCGAGGGTGTCGCGCGACGCGTCGACGTCCGTCATGACGCCATCTCCCCTTCCTCGGCCAGCACGGGCCACACCGTCCGGCCCGCCACTCGCACCTCCACCTGCACGTGCGCGGGGACCTCGTCGAGCACCAGCGCGAGGAAGTCCGACTCGCTGAGCGGACCCGTCGAGTCGACCTCGAGCACCGCCCAGGCCGGGTCGTCGGGTGCCGCGCCCTCGCGGTACACGCCGCCGCTCTCGGTGACGTGCACCGGTCCGCCGGAGTACAGCTCGAGGAGGTGGGTCAGCCCCCGGACCGTGCCGCGCCACTGCAGCGTCTGCGCCGCTGTCCGCAGGATACGTCGCTGGGTCGCGGCCGGGTAGGAGGTGTCGATGCCGGGCATCCCGAGCCACTCGCCCATGTGCCGGACCATCGCGGGGGGCGTCACGTCGACGTCCGCGAGGTACGGCAGGTTGTCGGCGTGCTGCAGGAGCGTGCCGGCCTGCTCCTGGAAGATCGAGACGAACCGCACGAAGAAGTCCTCCGACAGCATCCCGTAGGGGAGCTGCCGCAGGAGCCAGTCGTTCGGGCGGCCGGTCATCGCACCACCACGCGGTGGTCCGCGGACAGGAACAGCGCGTGCTCGGCGAGGGTGATGGTCTCGCGGCCGCCGCCGATGCGCCGTCCGGTGCGCAGGTCGTACTCGAACAGCTGCAGCTCGTCGACCGCCAGCACGCCGTCGACGCCCTCGACCACCTGCGTCGCCGCGGAGGCCGTGAGCGACGCGTCGAACGGCCAGCCGGTGCCGTCGGGGCCGCCGGTGAGCGGGTGCACGTAGCGGGTCAGGGCGTCGGACACGCGCTGGCGGACCATCGCCGCGGGACGGCCCGGCAGGGTGCGCACGAGCGCGGCGACGCTGACGCCCTGGTAGAACGGCGTGCCGATCTCGACGGGCACGCCGACCATGCGGCGCTCGTCGATCGAGGACGCGACCGCGTCGAACAGCGTCGGGGACAGCGCGAAGTCGTCGATGCGGTGCGTGCGCGCGTCGGTGCGGACCTGCGGCACGATCAGGACGCGCACGACGGGGGAGCCGCTGGTCGCGGCGGGCAGGCAGCGGGCGCGCGCGACCTCGACGGACGCCTGCCGGGTGATCGCCTCGAAGTCCGCGGCGGTGACCGCCCGCTGACCGGTGCGCAGCGTCAGCGGGCCGCGGACCTTGGCCTCGGCGACGGTCTCGGCGTCGACGCCTCCCGAGGCGGCGCGCGCGTTGGAGACCGACGAGACGAACGGCAGGCCGCTGCGCAGCGACGTCAGGGTGCGCGCACCGACGTTCCCGCGCGCGCCGCCGCCCGTGCGGTAGGGAGTCACGCGGATCTCCGCGCCGTCGGGCGGGACGGCGCCGTGCTGGCGCACCGCACCGTCGGGGTGCCGGATCGCGGGACCGAACCGGACCTCGCCGGTCGTCGAGTCCCACACCACGTGGCGGTCGCCGGGCCCCGACGACGCGAAGTCCGGCACCTCGGTCCACCTCTCGGTGACGCCGCGGGCGACGACGAGCACGCCCTCCTCGTCGCGCCGGCGGGCGACCGGCGCGCCCGAGACCGTGAACACCTGGCCCGGCTGACCCGTGGAGCGGCCGAGCAGCTCGGCGGGCAGCCGCGTCGAGTGCTCCGCGGGCACGGTCACGCCGAGCGCGAGGATCGACGCGCTCGCGACCCGCGGCGACGCGGCGAACGTCGGCTGGCCCGGCTGCGGGCGCTGCAGCCGCACCCGCACCCAGTGCGCGAGCTGACCGCCGAGCAGCAGCGGCTCGTGACGCTGCGGCAGCAGCAGGAGCACCGACCCGGACTTGTTCAGCCCGCCGGTGGTGTCGGACTCGACGTGGCACGCGATCCACGCCTCGCCGTCCCACGCCTCCCACGCGAGCGGGGCGTTCGTCGGGTCCACCCCGATGCCCTCGGCGCGCGCGGACAGGTCGAGGCGCACCGCGTACCCGGCGAGGGACTCGCGAGCGCCCAGGTACAGCGCGTCGCCGGGCGTGACCGGGTGCGACGTGAAGCACGTCGCGGACGCGCCGGGAACCGTCAGGTCCTCCCACACGTCGGTCGCCTGACCCTCGGCGTTGATCGCCTGCGCGGCGACGAGCTCGGGCGGCGAGACGACAGCCTCGACGCTCGTCGAGAACACCACGGGCTCCTCGCCGACGGTCGCGACCTCCGTACCCGCGGGCACGTGCACGGCGCGGTCCGCGGGCGCCGACAGCCAGAACGTCAGGTCGGCGTGCGCCACGGCGGGCGGGAACGGCTCGATCCCGACGAGGTTGAGGAAGTGCACGTACATGCGCTCGGGCACCTGGTTGACCCGGAACAGCACCATCTCGCTCATCCACGCGAACAGCTCGACGAGCGCGACGCCCGGGTCGGCCACGTTGTGGTTCGTCCACTCGGGCGTGAACCGTGGGATGAGGCGCTTGGTCTCGTCGACGATGTCCTGGAACGTGCGGTCGTCGAGGTGCGGGGGGTCGAGCGGGGCCATCAGGCGTCCTCACGGGGGATCACGTAGAAGGGGTAGACCAGGTTGCGGCGGTCGTTGGTGGACTTCACGCGGTAGGTGATCCGGATCTGGACCAGGCCGGAGTCGTCGCCGTCCTGCTCGGGCCGCACGTCCTCCACGTCGATCCGCGGCTCCCACTGCGCGAGCGCGTCCCGCACGGCCTGCGAGATCAGGCCGAGCAGGTTGTGGTTCACGGGCTCGAACATCAGGTCCCAGATCCGGCAGCCGAACTGCGGCCGCATGAGGCGCTCCCCGGGTGCGGTCAGCAGCACGACGCGGATCGCGTCCTCGATGTCGCCGCCGGGTGCGGTCAGGGCGATCGCGCCGGTGTGGTCGACGCCGAGCGGCCACGCGAAGCCGCGTCCGACGAAGTCCGCCGCGCTGGTGATCTCGCTCATCAGTTGATCTTCACCATCGCTCCCTTGACCTCGACCACGCCGCCGGCCTCGACCTTGGTGCTCGCCTTGCCCTTGAGGCTGGCCTCGAGCCCCTCGATCGCGACGCCGAGCTGGCCCTTCGCCTCGATCTTCTGCTGCGAGCTCAGGGTGATCCCGTCGGTCGCCTCGATCGTGATCTTCGAGCCCTTGAGCGTGACCGCGCCCCGGCCGTCGAACGTGAGCGACGAGCGTCCGACCGTGACCGTGAGCGGCACGTCGCCGTCCGCGACGACGTCGACGCCCGTCTTCCCGAGCCGGATCTTCTGCTTGCCGCCCGCGGCGAGGAGCTCGATGAACGACTCGGCGTCGGCGCTGCCCTCGGACAGGTGCACGGCATGACCCGTCTCGGTGCGGATGAGGTGGCCGATGACCTTGCCGTCCTGGATGAGCAGCTGGTCGGGTGCGGTCGACCTCGCGCTGAACAGGCCGCCGAGCACCACGGGCCGCGCGACGTCGTCGTTCTCGAACCCGACGAGCACCTCGTCGCCCACGGACGGCATGAACACCTGCCCGCGCTTGGCGCCTGCGCCGATGTGCACGACGCGCGCCCACGCGGACTTCGCCTGCTGCGCCGCGGTCGGCAGGGACACGCTCACGCGGCCGAGCGAGTCGGGGTCCTTGAGACCGTCCACCACCCCGACGACGAGCCCCGAGTGCCGGAAGCTCGACGCGCTCGGGCCCTGGTCCCACGGGTCGGCGAGCGTCAGGGGGTCGCGGTCACCCGCGACGAACAGCGTGCGCGCACCCGAGCGGTCGACGACGTGCGTGACCTCCCGGACGTAGTACGTCCCGTTGCCCGGGCCGGCGCCCGCGACCTGCAGCGTGCCGCCGGGCCGCAGCGCGGGCGTGAACAGCGCGCGGCCGCGCGCGACCATGCGCCCCGTGCGCGCCGCGATGCCGGCCGCCAGCAGCCGCGCCTCCTGCGCCGAGGCGGGCGAGACGCGCGTGCCCGTGTACGTGAACTGCTTGTCGCCCGCGGCGGGCTGCTGACCGGAGCGGGACCTCGGGGTCGTCGCCTCGCCCTCGATCGCCTCCTGCTGCTCGGGATTCCAGCCGCGCACCTTCACGGTGGTCGGGCCGTCGCTGACCTGCCGGACCGAGAACGTGTGCAGGTCCTGGGCGAGCGTGAGCGGCACGGCCGACGTGCCCGGGGCGCTGCCGGTCGACGCGGTCCACAGGTCGAGCGTCTCCTCGGTGACCACCCAGTCGAGCCCGTACCGCTGCGCGATCTCGTCGACGAGCGCGAGCGGCGTGCCGTTGCGCAGCACGAACGGGACCTTCGTCGTCGGGACACCCTCCTTGCTCCCCATCCGCAGCGGGTTCTCCACGAGCTTGCCGATCACGTCCGACAGGCTCATCTCGTGGTACGTCTCGGCG
>JAEYUL010000056.1 GCA_023432565.1 Actinomycetes bacterium
CGTCGTTGTTGACGGGTCAGGTCGCTGTGGTGTGTAGGGATTCGGGGTCGGCCCAGGTGCGGGCGACCTCGGTGGGGGTGCGGTAGGCCAGCCCGGAGTGCGGGCGGTGGTGGTAGGTGTCGATGTACGAGGCGATCTCGTGACGTGCCTGGTCGATGGTCTCCCACTCGGTGCGCCAGGCGCAGCGCTTCTTGAACTGCCCGAACCAGGACTCGATGAACGCCTGGGACTCGGGGTCGCGGTAGCCTCCGCGGCGGTGGGTGATCCCGCGGGCGGACTGTCTCGCACCGGGTGTGACGGAGGCTCTCGGTCCTGGGTGGTGTGTCCCGCCGGAGTCGCGTCGCGTCTGACGCCGCGCGACCGACTCTGCCCACGGGCCGAGGTCCGACTCACGGTCAGGTCGGGTTCACCGCTGGGGCGGCAGTGCCGACGCGCGGGCTCAGTCTCCGTCGAGGGCCGCTCCACCTGCCGGCTCAGCTCGGCAGCCGACCCGTGCCACTCGTCGAGCGGGTGCCGATGGCGCTAGTTCGCGTCGCCGCTGGCACGCCTCGCCGCGCCGGGCAAGGCGAACTCACCGGGGAGCGGGGCCCTGACGGGCACCGGCCAGGGAGTCAGTCGACGATGGCGGGTTCCGGGGTCGGGGTGCCGCCGGGGATGCCCGGGTGGCGGCGCTCGAGCTTGGCGCCCTCGACGTCGACGTCCGGCATGACGCGGTCGATCCAGCTCGGCAGCCACCAGGCCTTGTCACCGGCGAGGTGCAGGACCGCGGGCATGATCAGCATGCGCACGACGAACGCGTCGAGCAGCACGCCGAACGCGAGCGCGAAGCCGAGCGGCCGGATGACGGCGAGGTGGGAGAAGATGAACCCGCCGAACACGGAGATCATGATGATCCCCGCCGCGGTGACGACGGCCCGGCCTGCGTGCAGGCCTTCCATGACCGCGTTGCGCGCGGGGATGCCGTGCGCGTACGCCTCGCGCATGCCCGAGGTCAGGAACAGCTGGTAGTCCATCGCCAGGCCGAACAGGATCCCGACGAGCAGCGTCGGCAGGAAGCTGAGGACCGGGCCGGGGTTCGAGACGCCGAACACGTCCGCGAACCAGCCCCACTGGTAGACCGCCGTCACGCCACCCATCGCCGCGAACAGCGAGAGCACGAACCCGCCGGTCGCGACGATCGGCACGAGGAACGAGCGGAAGACCGCGATGAGGATGAAGATCGACAGCCCGATGACGACCGCGAGGTAGACCGGCAGGGCGTCGGCGAGCTTCTCGGAGATGTCGATGTCCGCGCTCGCGTTGCCAGCCACGGCGAAGGTGCCCTCGCCGCCGTCGACGGCCAGGGCGCGCAGCGTGTGGACGAGCTCGGTGGTCGTCTCGCTGTCGGGGCCGTTGGCCGGGACGACCTGGAAGACGAGCATGTCGCGCTCGTCGTTGGTGCCCACGGGGGCGACGGCGACGACGTCGGTCTGCTCCATGAGCTGGCCGCCGATGCGCGCCTGGACGGACACGAGCGCGTCCTCGCTCACGGGCTCGGGCACGTCCGCCACGACGACGAGCGGGCCGTTGACGCCCGCGCCGAACGCCTTCGAGACCGCGGTGTAGGCGCGGTACTGCGTGGACTCGACCGGCTCGGACGCACCGGTCGGCAGGCCGAGACGCATCGACAGCGCGGGCAGCGCGATCACGACGAGCACGCCGATGCCTGCGACGATCGACAGCCACGCGCGGCCGTTGCCCATGGGCGCGGCGGGCTCGTGCGCGACCGGCGCCGTGGTCTCGTCGCGGTGCTTCTTGGGCAGGATCCGGCGGCCGAGCAGCCCGAGCATCGCGGGCGTCAGCGTGATCGCGACGAGCACCGCGACGAGGATGCTGAACGCGGCGACCGTACCCATCAGGCCCAGGAAGGCGATGCCGGTGAGGTTGAGTCCGAGCAGCGCGATGAGCACAGTCATGCCCGCGAACACCACCGCGTTGCCCGACGTGCCGTTCGCGAGCCCGATGGACTCGTGCACGTCCATGCCCATCTTCAGCTGGCGACGGTGCCGGTTGAGGATGAACAACGTGTAGTCGATCCCCACCGCCAGGCCCAGCATCGCGCCGAGCACCGGGGTCACCGAGGTCATCTGGACCGCGCCGGAGAACGCCATGGCGGCCGCGGCGGCCACGCCCACGCCGACGAGCGCGTTGAGCAGCGGGAGCCCGGCGGCGACGAACGTGCCGAGCATGACGACGAGCACGATCCCGGCGACGAGGACGCCGACGGCCTCGGCGGTACCGCCGAGCGAGATGGAGCCCTGGGCGATCTCGGCCGAGAAGTCCACCGTGACGCCCTGCGGCGTCGAGGCGTCGACCGCGGCCTCGACGGCCTCCTTCGTCGCGTCCGGGATCTCATGCTGCGGGAGCTCGAAGGCGACCGTGCCGACCGCGGTCGAGCCGTCGGTCGAGACCATGCGGATCTCGGAGGCCATGTCGAGCAGGGCACGTCCGTCGGCGAGCTGGGGAGCCTGAGCCTCGAGCTGCGCACGGTTGGCGTCGATGGTGGCCTGCTGCGCGTCGATCTCGGTCTGCTGGGCCCCGAGCGCGGACCTCTGGGCGTCGAGCTCGGCCTGCGCGGCCTGGGTCTGGGGGTTCTCGCCCACCGCGGCGACGGTCGCGTCGAGCTCTGCCTGGGCGGCCTCGAGCTGCGTGCGGCCCGCGTCGAGCTGTGCCTGGCCGTCGTCGAGCTGCTGCTGACCGGCGTCGAGCTGCGCCCGGCCCTCGGTCACCTGCTGCTCGCCCGCGGCGAGCTGCGCGGCCTGCTCGGCGCGCTGCGCCTCGGTGGCGAACGGGTCGACGACCTGCACGACGCCGTCGATCTCGCCGACCTTCGCGAGCGCGGCGCTGATGCCGGCCTTCTGCTCGTCGGTGAGCGCTGAACCGTCCTCGCTGGCGAACACGACGCGTCCGTTGGCGCCGCTCGCGGCGGGGAGCTCCGCGGCGAGCCGGTCGGTGACCTCCGCGGTGGCCGTCCCGGGGATCGTGATGGCCTCGGTGAGCGTCCCGCCGAAGGTCAGGAACGCGCCGACGGCGAGCCCGAGCGCGGCGAGCCAGGCGCCGATGACGAGCCACGCGCGGTGCGCCGCGAACTTGCCGAGCCGGTACAGCATCTCCGCCATGAGGGGGTGTCCTCCCACCGGCTGCCGCCGGCTGGTCGCCACGCACGGCGCGTCGCCGTGTCGGTCTTCTGCCTGGGCATCGTAGGCAGAAAGTTGATGCCATTCATCCGCTTGTGTCGGTCGCCGACCTGTGAAGTTGATCTCAGGTATCCGCTTGCGGGCTACCCTGACGCCATGAGCGACGAGCGCACGGCGGACCGCACCACGCCGCGCGCCCCGCTGCGTCGCGACGCCGAGCGCAACCGCGAACGCATCGTCGCCGCGGCGCGCGAGCTGTACGCCGAGCACGGCCTCGGCGTCGGCTTCAACGAGGTCGCGCACCGCGCCGGCGTGGGCGTCGGCACGGTGTACCGGCGGTTCGCCGACCGCACCGAGCTGTTCGAGGCTGCGCTCGAGGAGCCCCTGCGGGACGTGCTCGCGGTCGCCGCCCGGGCCACGGCCGCACCCCGCGCGTGGGACGGGCTCGTCCTGCTCATCACGCACGTCACCGACCTGCTCGTGGAGAACATGGGTGTGCGCGACGCCGCTCTGGGCGCCCACGACGAGCTCCTGCCGGACGTCGCGCACGGCATCGGCGAGGTCGCCGAGAGCCTGTTCCGGCGCGCGCAGCACGAGGGCGACCTGCGCGCGGGCGTGACGAGCCACGACATGCCGATGATCCTGTGGATGGTCACCGAGCTCGCCAAGCACGCCACCGACGTCGCCCCGGACGCCTACCGCCGCTACGCCAGGATCCTGCTCGACGGCCTGCGCGCCGGCCCGGACACCGCTGCCCTGCCCGCCGGGCCTGACCTCGAGGAGGGCCGGGCGATCTCACGCAGCTGGGCCGACTGGTCGGCGCGCGCCCGTCCCCGCACCTCCTGACGCCAGCGACCGGTCCCGAGCGGACCTCGCTGCGCACGGCGCGAGCATTGCCACAGGGCGAAGGCGCTGGTTATCGTCGCGTCTCGACCAGGCGGCACCGCGTCTTCCCGGACAGACCCGCGTACCTGCCGACCACGTAGCGGCACGAGGGACGGTGCACGACTGGTGACCGAACCGACGACGGGCCCGACGGGCAGCACCATGACGAGCACCGCGGCGTGGCACCACGCATGGCTCCCGGACGAGGTGCTGCGACCGATCGGTGCGCGCGGCGTCCGGCTGCTCGCGACCGGCGAGGACCCGGTGCTGACGACGGTGCGCACCGAGGTCGAGCGGGCCGCGGCGACGGCCGGCACGACGACGGCCGGCACGACGACGAGGCCCCCGCAGACCACCCTCGCGCTCGTCCCCGACGCGCAGGCCGTGCCGGGCCTGCGCCCGGCAGCGCAGCACGCGCTCGCCCTCGCCGAGCGCCCGGGTCTGGCGGGCGCGCTGGGCGCGCAGGGGTTCGTCGTCGCGGACGACGAGGACGCGGTCGTCGTCGTCGCTGCGCAGCCCCGCGGCCTGCTGGCCGGATGGCACCACCTGGTGCGCACAGGTGGCAACGCGTCCGGCGCGGCCGCCGGCGAGCTCGTCGCGCACGTCCCCTCGCAGGCCGTGCGCATGCTCGACCACTGGGACAACCTCGGCGCGGACAGCCCGATGGGCCCGGTCGAGCGCGGATACGCGGGCGCGTCACTGTGGTTCGCCGACGGGCGCGTGCGCGACGACCTCACGCGTGTCGAGCACTACGCGCGCCTGCTCGCGCACACCGGCGTCAACGCGGTGTGCCTCAACAACGTCAACGTGCACGCGCGGGAGTCCGCGCTGCTGACCTCCGGGATCGACCAGGTCGCGCGGCTTGCGGCGATCTTCCGTGCGGCGGGCATCAGCACGTACCTCGCGGTGAACTTCGCCGCGCCGATCACCTCGGGCGCACGGAGCACGTCGGACCCCCTGGACGACGACGTTCGCGCCTGGTGGGAACGCACGTTCGCCGACGTGTACGCGGCGATCCCCGACTTCGGCGGCGTCGTCGTCAAGGCGGACTCCGAAGGCCGCCCCGGGCCGTTCGCGTACGGCCGCGCGCACGACGACGGCGCGAACCTGCTCGCCCGCGCGCTCGCGCCCTACGGCGGGACGGTGTTCTGGCGCGCGTTCGTGTACGACCACCGCCAGGACTGGCGCGACCGCGGCACCGACCGGGCGCGCGCGGCGTACGACCACTTCACGCCGCTGGACGGGCGGTTCGACGACAACGTGGTGCTGCAGGTCAAGCTCGGTCCGATCGACTTCCAGGTCCGCGAGCCGCTGTCGCCCCTGCTGGCCGCGATGCCGCGGACGCGGCTCGCGATGGAGCTGCAGGTCACGCAGGAGTACACCGGGCAGCAGCAGCACATCTGCTATCTCGCCCCCCTGTGGCGCGAGGCGCTCGACTTCCGGCCGTGGGGTCCCGTCCAGCTCCTGGACACGGACGCGACCGGCCCCGACGCCCGGACGGTCGCCGACGTCGTGCGCGGGCCGGACGCGCTGCCGGGCGGGCTCGTCGCGGTCGCCAACGTCGGCGACGACCCGTTCTGGACCGGCCACCCGCTGGCGCAGGCCAACCTCTACGCCTACGGGCGGCTGACGTGGGACCCGACGCTCGACCCGTCAGCACTGCTCGACGAGTGGCTCGCGCTCACGTTCCCCGAGGCCGACCCCGCCGTCGCACGCACGGTGCATGCGCTCCTGGACGACTCGTGGCACGTCTACGAGAGCTACACCGCACCGCTCGGCATCGGCTTCATGGTCCGCCCGGGCCACCACTACGGCCCCGACGTCGACGGTTACGAGTACACGCCGTGGGGCACCTACCACTTCGCGGACCGCGACGGGATCGGCGTCGACCGCACGCGGGCGACCGGCACCGGCTTCACCGACCAGTTCCCCGCTCCGTGGCGCGACGTGTACGAGTCGCTCGGGACCTGCCCCGACGAGCTGCTGCTCTTCTTCCACCACGTGCCGTACACGCACGTCCTGCACTCGGGGACGACCGTGGTGCAGCACGTCTACGACACGCACGTCGCGGGCGCGCAGGCCACCGAGCGCATGCGCGACACGTGGCGCGACGTGCGCGGCCTCGTCCCCGACGACCTGTACGAGCGCGTCGCGGGACGACTCGACGAGCAGGTCCGCTCGGCCGCCGAGTGGCGCGACCAGATCACCACCTACTTCTGGCGCAAGTCCGGGATCCCCGACCCCGGCAACCGCGTCATCCCCTGACCAGCCCCCTCCAGCGCGCCCACCCCCACCCGGCGACCCAGCGCCCGCTCCGGCCGACGCGGCGGCCAGCCGGAGCGACCGCGGGGCGGGGGCGGGTAGCGTGACCAGGGATGACGACGAACGAGGGCGGCGACGCGCCCCACGGTGACGCCTCGTGGGCGCAGCGCACCCTGTGGTGGCACGTGTACCCGCTGGGCTTCGTCGGGGCGCAGATCCGGCCCGACGACCCCGACGCGCACCTGACCGGTCCCGTCGAGCACCGGCTCGGGCAGCTCGAGGGGTGGCTCGACCACGTCGTCGACCTCGGGCTGGACGGGCTGCTGCTCGGTCCGGTGTTCGCGTCGCAGACCCACGGCTACGACACGGTGGACCACCTGCGCGTCGACCCGCGCCTGGGCGACGAGGGCGACCTCGTGCACCTCGTCGAGGCGGCGCACACCCGCGGCGTGCGGGTCGTTCTCGACGGGGTGTTCAACCACGTCGGGCGCGGGCACCCGGCGTTCCGGCTCGTCGCGCAGGACGGGCCCACGGCCCCGACGGCGGGCCTGTTCCGCATCGACTGGACCGGCTGGGAGCCGGGGCAGCCGGCGCGCGCGGACGTGTTCGAGGGCCACGGCGCGCTCGTCGCGCTCGACCACGACTCCCCCGCGGTCGCCGACCTCGTCGTCGAGGCGATGTGCCACTGGCTCGAGCGCGGGGTCGACGGCTGGCGGCTCGACGCCGCGTATGCCGTCCCGCCCGCGTTCTGGGCTCGTGTGCTGCCACGCGTGCGCGAGCAGTTCCCGCACGCGTGGTTCCTCGGCGAGGTCATCCACGGCGACGCGCAGGCGATCGTGCGGGAGTCCGGGATCGACACGCTCACGCAGTACGAGCTCTGGCAGGGCATCTGGCACGCGATCGCGGACCGCAACCTGTACGAGCTCGCGCACGCGATCGGCCGGCACGACGACCTGCTGGACACGTTCGTGCCGCAGACCTTCGTCGGCAACCACGACGTGACCCGCATCGCCTCGGCGGTGGGCGCCGACTTCGTGCCGCACGCGCTCGCCGTGCTGCTCACCGTGGCGGGGACGCCGAGCCTGTACGCGGGCGACGAGTACGCGTGGACCGCGGTCAAGGAGCAGCGCGAGGGCGGCGACGACGCGGTACGTCCCCCGTTCCCGTCGCGTCCCCCGCACCCCGACGAGCTGGACCCCGCGGCGCGGCACGTGCTCGAGGCGACCCGCACTCTCGTCGCGGTGCGCCGCCGCCTGCCCTGGCTCACCACCGCTGGCACGGACGTGCTGCACCTCGACAACCGTGCGCTCGTGCTGCGCACGGGGACGGGCTTCGGCGCGGTGCTGACGGCCCTGAACCTCGGCGACGAACCGGTGAGCCTGCCGGCGGCCGACGCCCGCGCGAGCGTCGCGGGCGACGGCCGGCTCGAGGCGGGCACGGTGCACCTGCCGCCCCGGGGCTGGTCCGTCCTCGAGGCCTAGGGCGCGACCGCTCCTATAGTGGGCGTGCACGGGCCGGGCGACGGCCCAGGTCGACGAGGAGAGTCAGCATGGCGCGGGCGGACGGCGCGAACGGGCGGGTCACCGACTGGCTCGCGCGACACCTGCTGGGCCCCGCACAGGTCGGCGACGGCCGCGCACCCGTACGCCCCGCGAACGACGACGAGCGTGCCCGCGAGCGCGAGCTGCGCACCAGCCTGGTCCGCGTCGAGGACGCGAACGGCCGCTCCTACCTCGTCGAACGCCCCGACGAGGCGTGAGCGGACCGACGAGGCCCACCGGGATCTGACGCCCCGCCTCAGGTCGAGCTCGGGCCTGTCCGTCGAGCCCGGGCCTGTCCGTCGAGCCCGCGCGCCGGACGGCTTGCCGCGAGCACGCGAGCACCCGATCAGCCGATCGGCCGAGCACCTGAGCGCCCGAGCACCTGAGCGCCCGAGCGCCCGAGCGCCCGAGCGCCCGAGCGACAAGATCGCGTCGAGATCGCGCGCGATGCCGTCAGGGATCCGTCAAGGCTCGACCGAGCGGCTGCGGCACGGCGTAGACCAGGCACCGCGCCGACCGCTGCGGCGCGCGGCCCGCGACCTGCGGTGCCGCCCTCACCGCGTGAAGGACTCGCCATGGCCGACCTGGCCTACCTGCTGCTGACGGTCGTCGTGCTCGGCACGCTCGCCGTCCTGGTCCGCCGGGCGGACCACTCGTGACCGGCTCCGACGTCGTGGCGCTCGTCGTGGCCGCGGCACTGGTCGTCTACCTCGTCGTGCAGCTCCTGCGCTCGGACAAGGTGGGCTGAGCATGACCGTCCTCGCCGCAGCCGCTCAGGCCGGACTCGTCGCGGCGGTCCTCGTCGCCGCCTACCGCCCGCTCGGTGACCACCTCTGGCGCACGCTGACGGGCGACCGGCATCTGACCGTCGAACGCCTGGGGTACCGGGTCATGCGTGTCGACCCGGACGCCGACCAGCGCTGGTCGGTGTACGCGCTGTCACTGCTGGGGTTCTCGGCGGCCTCCATCCTCGTCGTCTACGCCCTCGCGCGGTGGCAGGACCACCTGCCCCTCGCGTCCGGGGTGTCCGCGATGGACCCGGCCGGCGCATGGAACGCCGCGGTGTCCTTCACGACGAACACCAACTGGCAGTGGTTCTCGGGCGAGTCGGCCGCGAGCCACCTGCTGCAGATGAGCGGGTTCGCCGTGCAGAACTTCGTGTCCGCAGCGGTCGGGATCGCGGTGCTCGCAGCGCTCGCGCGCGGGTTCGCCCGGTCCGGGACCGACGGTCGCGTCGGCAACTTCTGGCGTGACCTCGTGCGGGTCTGCGTGCGGGTGCTGCTCCCGCTGAGCGTGATCGCCGCGCTCGTGCTCGTCGCCGCGGGCGTCGTGCAGAACCTGCACTCCCCGACCGAGCTGACGACGCTGGCGGGCGGCACCCAGCACGCACTCGGCGGGCCGGTCGCGTCGCAGGAGGCGATCAAGGAGCTCGGGACCAACGGGGGCGGGTTCTTCAACGCGAACTCGGCACACCCGTGGGAGAACCCGAACCCGTGGACCAACGCGTTCGAGGTGCTGCTCCTGCTCCTGATCCCGTTCAGCCTGCCGCGCACCTTCGGCCGGATGGTCGGGGACCTGCGTCAGGGCCGCGCGATCGCGCTGACGATGGGGTCGCTCCTGATCGTCGCCACGACCCTCCTGACCTGGGCCGAGCTCGCAGGCCCCGGACTGGCGCCCGCCGCCGCCGGCGCCGCGATGGAGGGCAAGGAGACGCGGTTCGGCGAGTCCGCCTCCGCACTGTTCGCCGCCGCGACGACCGGCACGTCGACCGGCGCGGTCAACTCCATGCACGACTCGCTGACCGCTCCCGGCGGTGGCGTCACGCTCGTCGGGATGCTGCTCGGCGAGGTCGCCCCCGGCGGTGTCGGCTCGGGTCTGTACGGGATGCTCGTGCTCGCGATCGTCACCGTGTTCCTCGCCGGGCTCATGGTCGGGCGCACACCCGAGTATCTCGGCAAGAAGATCGGCCGGCAGGAGATCACGCTCGTCGCGCTCAACGTGCTGACGATGCCCGCGCTCGTGCTCGTCGGCACCGCGGCCGCGCTCGTCGTGCCGGCCGGGCTGGCCGGGCTCCAGGAGACCGGGCCGCACGGGCTGTCCGAGGCGCTGTACGCGCTCGCGTCCGCCGGCAACAACAACGGGTCCGCGTTCGGCGGGCTGACCTCCGGGACACCGTTCTGGAACACGCTGCTCGGGCTCGTCATGCTGCTCGGCCGGTTCGTCCCCATCGTGCTCGTGCTCGCCCTGGCGGGCCGGCTCGCCACGCAACGGACGGTCCCGGCAGGGCCGGGCACGCTCCCGACGCACACACCGCTGTTCGTCGGGCTGCTCGCGACCGTGACCCTCGTGGTCGTCGGCCTCACGTTCGTCCCCGTCCTGTCCCTCGGCCCGATCGCGGAGTCGCTCGCATGAGCACCACACTGACCACCCGTCCGGCACGCACCGCATCACCAGACCGCTCCGCCCGTGCGTCGTCCGCGCTGTCCGCGCGCCAGCTCGCGGCCGCGCTGCCCGCCGCCCTGCGCGGCATGGACCCCCGCCGGCTGTGGCACTCCCCCGTGCTGTTCGTCGTCGAGGTCGGCGCGGCCTGCACGACCGTCCTGGCCGTCCTCGACCCGTCGGTCTTCGCGTGGTCGATCACCTTCTGGTTGTGGGTGACCGTGCTGGCCGCGACCCTCGCCGAAGCGGTCGCCGAGGGGCGCGGCAAGGCCCAGGCCGCGAGCCTGCGCGAGGCGCAGCGGCAGACCACGGCGCGGCGCGTCACCGCACCGCAGGACGTCCTGGAGTGCACGAGCGGGCTCGCGGCGCTGCCGACGAGCGAGGTCGCCTCGTCCTCGCTGCGCGTCGGTGACGTGGTCGTCGTCGCCGCGGGCGAGACGATCCCGTCCGACGGGGACGTCATCGAGGGTGTCGCGAGCGTCGACGAGTCGGCGATCACCGGCGAGTCCGCGCCCGTGATCCGCGAGTCGGGCGGCGACCGGTCGGCGGTGACGGGCGGGACGGTGGTGCTGTCCGACCAGATCGTCGTGCGCATCACCGCGCAGCCGGGGCACACGTTCGTCGACCGGATGATCGCGCTCGTCGAGGGTTCGGCGCGTCAGCGCACCCCCAACGAGATCGCGCTCAACGTCCTGCTGACGAGCCTGACGATCGTGTTCCTCCTGGCCGTGGCGACGCTCCAGCCGTTCGCGGTGTACTCGGGCCAGCCGCAGTCCCTCGTGGTTCTCGTCGCCCTGCTGGTCTGCCTGATCCCCACGACGATCGGCGCGCTGCTGTCCGCGATCGGCATCGCCGGCATGGACCGCCTCGTGCGGCGCAACGTGCTCGCGATGTCCGGGCGCGCCGTCGAGGCCGCGGGCGACGTCGACGTCCTGCTGCTCGACAAGACGGGCACGATCACGCTGGGCAACCGGCACGCCGCGGACCTGCTGCCCGCGGCCGGCGTGCCTGTCGAGTCGCTCGCGGACGCCGCGCAGCTGGCCTCGATGGCCGACGAGACCCCCGAGGGCCGCTCGGTCCTCGTGCTCGTCAAGGAGAGGTTCGGCCTGCGCGAACGGCCCGAGGGCGAGCTGCTCGGGTCGACGCTCGTCCCCTTCACCGCCGTCACCCGCATGTCCGGTGTGGACCTCGCCGGCGAGCACGTGCGCCGGGTGCGCAAGGGCGCCGCGGCCGCCGTGGCCCACTGGGTGCGCTCGACCGGCGGGCACACGGGCGACGACGTGCGCGCCACCGTCGATGCGATCTCCGCGTCCGGCGGGACACCGCTGGTCGTCGCCGAGCGGGTCGCCGACCGCCCGGCGCGCGTCCTGGGGGTCATCCACCTCAAGGACGTCGTCAAGCACGGCATGCGCGACCGGTTCGCCGCGCTGCGCTCCATGGGCATCCGCACCGTCATGGTCACAGGGGACAACGAGGCCACCGCGCGGGCCATCGCCGCCGAGGCGGGCGTCGACGACGTGCTCGCCGAGGCCACACCGCAGGACAAGCTCGCGCTGATCCGCCGCGAGCAGACCGGCGGGCGGCTCGTCGCGATGTGCGGTGACGGCACGAACGACGCACCGGCGCTCGCACAGGCCGACGTGGGCGTCGCGATGAGCACCGGCACGTCGGCCGCCAAGGAGGCCGGCAACATGGTCGACCTCGACTCCGACCCGACCAAGCTGATCGAGATCGTTGAGATCGGCAAGCAGCTGCTCATCACCCGCGGCGCGTTGACCACGTTCTCGATCGCCAACGACATCGCCAAGTACTTCGCGATCCTGCCGGCGATGTTCGCCGCGCTCTACCCGCAGCTGGCCGTGCTCAACGTCATGCACCTGGCCGGCCCGCAGTCGGCGATCCTGGCCGCGGTGGTCTTCAACGCGCTCGTGATCCCCGCGCTGCTGCCGCTCGCGCTGCGCGGCGTGCGGTGGACCCCCGGCTCCGCGTCCGCCCTGCTGCGCCGCAACCTGCTCGTGTACGGCCTCGGTGGCGTCGTCGCGCCGTTCGTCGGGATCAAGCTCATCGACCTCCTGATCACCCTCGTCCCCGGGATCTGACATGGCCACCACCACCGCCCCCGTCCGCCGACCGACCGTCGGCACCACCTCGATCTCGTTCGCCCGGCAGTCCCTCGCCGGTCTGCGCGTGCTCCTGGTCCTGACCGTCCTGCTCGGGGTCGTCTACCCGCTGGCCGTGACCGGCGTCTCGTGGCTGACCATGCGCTGGCAGTCGAACGGCTCGCTGCTGTCCGCCGACGGCCGCCGCACGAGCGACCCGTCGGACGCCGTCGGATCGACGCTCGTCGGCCAGGCGTTCGACGGGCCGACCTGGTTCCACCCCCGGCCGTCCGCCGCAGGCGATGGCTACGACACCCTCGCCTCCGCCGGCTCCAACCTCGGGCCGAACGACCTCGACCTCGTGGCGGCCGTCGCCGAGCGCCGCGCCGGCGTCGCTGCGGCCGAGGGCGTCGACCCCGCCGCGGTCCCGCCCGACGCGCTCACCGCGTCCGCCTCAGGGCTCGACCCCGAGATCTCGCCGCAGTACGCACGCCTGCAGGTCGAGCGCGTCGCACGCGAGAACGGGCTGCCGCGAGACGAGGTGGCCGCCCTGGTCGAGGAGCACGTCGTCGGCCGTGACCTGGGCTTCCTCGGCGAGCCGCGGGTCAACGTGCTGCGACTGAACCTGGCGCTGCGGACAATGGCCCCGTGACCGAGCCCGAGTCCGCGCACGACGCGTCGGAGGCGACCGCGCGACGAGGCCGTCTCACCGTGTACCTCGGCGCGGCCCCCGGCGTGGGCAAGACGTACGGAGCGCTCGACGAGCTGCACCGACGACAGGCTCGCGGCACGGACGTGGCCGTCGGCCTGGTCGAGACGCACGGCCGTGCGGGAACCGCGCACCAGCTCGAAGGGCTGGAGGTGCTGCCGCGCGCGGTCATCGAGCACCGCGGGACACAGCTGACCGAGCTCGACGTCCCGGCGGTGCTCGCCCGCAGGCCGCAGGTCGTGCTCGTCGACGAGCTCGCGCACACCAACGCCCCCGGCTCGCCCCACGACAAGCGCTGGCGTGACGTGCACGAGCTGCTCGAGGCGGGCATCGACGTCGTCACGACCGTCAACGTGCAGCACCTGGAGTCGCTCAACGACGACGTCGCGCGCATCACCGGTGTGCGGCAGCGCGAGACGGTCCCCGACGCCGTGGTGCGCCAGGCCGACCAGATCCAGCTCGTCGACCTGCCGCCTCAGGCGCTGCGCCGACGCCTCGCGCACGGCAACGTCTACCGCGCGGAGCAGGTCGACGCGTCGTTGTCGTCGTTCTTCCGGGTCGGGAACCTCACCGCGCTGCGCGAGCTCGCCCTGCTGTGGCTCGCCGACCTCGTGGACGACGACCTGGCCGACTACCGGCGCGAGCACCGGATCGACCAGCCGTGGCCGGCCCGCGAACGCGTGGTCGTCGCGGTGACCGGCGGCCCGGAGACCGACACGCTGCTGCGGCGCGGCGCACGCATCGCGCAGCGTGCCGCAGGCTCGGACCTGCTCGCGGTGCACGTCCTGGCGTCCGACGGCCTGCCGAGCACGACGCCCGCGACCATCGCCGGGCAGCGTCGGCTCACCGAGTCGCTCGGGGGGACGTTCCACACGGTCGTCGGCGAGGACGTGCCCAGCGCGGTCGTGGAGTTCGCGCGCGGGGTCAACGCGACGATGATCGTCGTCGGGGTGTCCCGTCGCGGGCGTCTGCGCTCGCTGCTCGTCGAGGGCAACGGACCGGAGATCGCCCGGCTCGCCGGATCGATCGACGTGCACCTGGTCACGCACGAGCACGCGCGCGCGGGCCGGCGGTGGGCGTCGGCCGCACGACGATCGCCGTTGTCGCCCGGACGCCGCCGCGCCGGGTGGGTGCTCGCCGTCGTCGGGCCGCTCGTCCTGACCGGCCTGCTCACCCTCGCCCAGGACCTCCTCTCGCTCCCGTCCGACTTGATGCTCTTCCTCGCGCTCACCGTGCTGGTGGCGATCGTCGGCGGCCTCTGGCCCGCGATCGTGTCGGCGGTCGTCGGTTTCCTGCTGCTCAACTGGTTCTTCACGACGCCGACCGGTCGCCTGACCGTCGCAGACCCGGAGAACGTGCTCGCCCTGGTGGTGTTCGTGCTCGTCGCCGCTGCGGTCGCGTCCGTGGTCGACCTCGCGGCGCGGCGCAGCAGCGAGGCGTTCCGGGCGCGTGCCGAGGCCTCGGCGCTGGCGGCGATGTCCCGTTCGGTGCTCGCGGGTCAGGACACCGCGGCCGCTCTCGTGGCGCGTCTGCGCGAGACGTTCACCCTCAGCGCGGTCTCGCTGCTCGAACGGCACGGCGACGGTTGGCGCGTGCTCGCGGCGGACGGCGCCGACCCCGCGACCACACCCGACGGCGCGGCCACGGTGCTCACGGTCGACGACGCACGCGCCCTCGCCTTGTCGGGGCGGCTCCTGCCGGCCAGCGACCGCCGGGTGCTCGAGGCGTTCGCCTCCCAGGTCGGGATCCTGCTCACGCAGGAGAAGCTGCGGGCGCAGGCGGCGCAGGCGCTGGCACTGGAGCAGGCGGACGCCACCCGGACCGCGCTGCTGGCCGCGGTCTCGCACGACCTGCGGACCCCGCTGGCCACGATCCGCGCGTCGGTCGACGGCCTGACCAGCGCGGACCTGCACCTGTCGGCGGCCGACCGGGCGAGCCTCGTCGAGACCCTCGCGGAGGCGACCGGGCGCCTGGAGCGGCTGATCGACAACCTCCTGGACCTGTCACGGCTGCAGACCGGCTCGGTGCGGCCCGTGCTTCGCCCGACGAGCCTGGACGAGGTGGTCCCGCTCGCCCTCGAGGGCTACCCGCCGGACGCCGTGCAGATGGAGGTCCCGGAGGACCTGCCGCTCGTGCTCACGGACCCGGGGCTGCTGGAACGGGTGGTCGCGAACCTCGTCTCGAACGCCGTGCGCCACAGCCCCGAGGCCGTCCCCGTGACGGTCAGCGCGGCAGTCGTGGCGGGCTCCGTCGTCGTGCAGGTCGTCGATGCGGGGCCGGGCGTGGACGACGACCTCAAGGAGCGACTGTTCGCACCGTTCCAGCGCCTCGGCGACTCGTCCGGCACGGGGCTCGGGCTCGGGCTCGCCGTGGCGGACGGTCTGGCGCGCGCGGTGGGTGCCGAGCTGCGTGCCGACGACACCCCGGGCGGCGGCCTGACGATGGTCGTCACCGTCCCGGTCGCGTCGCCGGTCCCGGCGGGAGGCAGAGCCGGATGACGCCGCAGGTCGGGCACCACGTGCTGGTCGTCGACGACGAGCCGGGCCTCGCGCACGCGCTCGGGATCACGTTGCGTGCCGCGGGCTGGCGCGTGAGCACGGCGCACGACGGCGCCGGCGCGCTCGCCGCGGCCGCGCACGACCTGCCCGACGTCGTGCTGCTCGACCTCGGTCTTCCCGACATCGACGGGCTGGAGGTCATCACCGCGCTGCGGGCCTGGACGCGCGTGCCGGTCGTCGTGCTGTCCGCCCGTCAGCACGGCGAGGACAAGGTCGAGGCGCTCGACGCGGGCGCCGACGACTACGTGACCAAGCCGTTCGCCATGAACGAGCTCCAGGCCCGGCTGCGGGCCGCGGTGCGCCGGGCCGCGGCCCCGGACGACGACGCCGAGGCCGTGGTGACGGCGGGGTCGCTCACGGTCGACCTCGCCCGGCGCCGGGTCCTGCGTGCGGGCGTCGAGGTCCGCCTGACCCCGACCGAGTGGACGATGCTCGAGGTCCTGGTCCGCAACCGCGGCCGACTCGTCCCGCGCCGCCAGCTCCTGCAGGAGGTGTGGGGACCGTCGTACTCGGACGAGACCAACTACCTGCGCGTCTACTCCGCGCAGCTGCGTCGCAAGCTCGAGGACGACCCCGCCCATCCCCGGCACATCGTCACCAGGCCCGGCATGGGATACGTGTTCGAGGCGTAGCACCGACGTCGCCACACCGTGTCGACGTCCCCGCCGCACGCCCGACGTGCCGATGCCCGGGGGCGTGCCTAGCCTGACGGGACCGACTCGAGGAGGTTCTCATGGCGCGCACGCTCGACGACCGCACGGTCGCCTTCCTGCTCACGGACGGGTTCGAGGACAGCGAGCTCACGAGCCCGTGGGCCGCGGTCGAGGACGCGGGGGCGCGCACCTCGCTCGTGTCCCCCGCCGACGTCACGGTGCGGGGCAAGAACGGCCACGAGCAGCGCGTCGACCTGCCCGTCGCGACGGCCGACCCTGCGGACTTCGACGCCCTCGTGCTGCCCGGCGGTGTGGTCAACGCCGACCACCTGCGGATGGACGAGGACGCCGTGGCGTTCGTGCGCGGGTTCGTCGACGGGGGCAAGCCCATCGGCGTGATCTGCCACGGCGCGTGGATCCTCATCGAGGCCGGCGGGGTCGAGGGTCGGCGGATCACGAGCTACCCGTCGCTGCGCACCGACCTGCTCAACGCGGGTGCGCAGTGGGTCGACGAGCGCGTCGTCGTCGATGCCGGGCTGATCTCCAGCCGCACCCCCGACGACCTGCCCGCGTTCGA
Organism: Actinomycetes bacterium; assembly: GCA_023432565.1. Lineage (GTDB taxonomy): Bacteria > Actinomycetota > Actinomycetes > Actinomycetales > Cellulomonadaceae > Cellulomonas. The sequence continues at coordinate 16,900 of JAEYUL010000056.1, forward strand.
CGAGGCGATCGTGGAGGCGTTCGCGGCACCCGCCTGACGGCTCACGCCGGCCTCGCGGCGCGAGTGGGTCCTCTCGTGGCGGTCTGACCCGGTCTGCGCTCCTGTCGATCGGGAGCCACGTAGACTCGGGCGACCCCGGGAGGTGCACGTGATCGGTCAGCGCACGACGCGCCAACGACGCGCGATCGGCCAGCTGATGGATGAGCTCGACGACTTCCGCAGCGCGCAGCAGATCCATCTGCTCCTGGCTCAGCGTGGCGACGACATCGGGCTGGCGACCGTCTACCGCACGCTCGGCGCGATGGCCGCGAGCGGCGAGTTCGACGTGCTGCGGACCGCGGCCGGCGAGACCCTGTACCGGCGCTGCGAGCGCGAGGGGCACCATCACCACCTCGTCTGCCGCAGCTGCGGGCGGACGGTCGAGGTCCAGGCCGCCGCGTTCGAGAGGCTGGTCGAGGCGCTGTCCGACGAGACCGGCTTCGTCGACGTGGCGCACACGCTCGAGCTCTTCGGGACGTGCGCGACGTGCGCGCAGGAGCCCACCTCGCCCTGACGGGCGCGCGCCGAGCGCGCTCCGGCTCGGACGCCCCCGGATCACGCCGCCGCAGCCGGGGTGCCGACCGCGCGACGCGCCCAGCCGCGGCGGGTGCGCGCGTCGCCGACGATCCTGCACACCACGTAGATGACGAACGACACCGTCGTGACGTAGGGGCTGATCGGCACGGAACCGCCGAGCGCGAGCAGGATCCCACCCACCGCGCTCGTCACCGCGAACACGACCGACAGGAGCGGCACCACCACGGGCGACGCGCTCACCCGGGTCGCCGCCGCGGCAGGGGTGATGAGCAGGGACAGCACCAGCAGCGCCCCGACCACCTGGACCGCGAGGGCCACGGCGAGCCCCAGCAGCAGCATGAAGCCGATGCCCAGCGCACGCGTCGGCACACCGCGAGCCGCCGCGACCTCCGGGTCGACGCTGGCGAACGTCAGCGGGCGCCAGATCACGGCGAGGCCCACGACGACGACAGCCGCGATCACGAGGAACAGCGACAGGCGCGTCGAGTCGACGGCGACGATCTGCCCGGTGAGCAGGCCGAACTTGTTCGCCGCCCGCCCGGGGTACAGCGCGAGGAACAGCACGCCCAGGCCGAGGCCGAAGGGCATCAGGACGCCGATGATCGAGTTGCGGTCGCGCGCACGGGTGCCCAGCAGGCCGATCAGCAGCGCCGCGACCACCGAGCCGAGGACGGCACCGAGCATCACGTCGATCGACAGCAGCAGCGCCGCAGCCGCACCCGCGAACGACAGCTCGCTGATGCCGTGCACCGCGAACGCCAGGTCGCGCTGCATGACGAACACCCCGACGAGGCCTCCGACCAGCCCGAGCACGAGGGCCGCGACCAGTGAGTTCTGCACGAGCCCCAGGAGCGCGCCGTAGTCCGAGAAGTCGAAGATGCGGGTCCACCAGTCGTCGGCGACCTCGGCGGGCAGGACCCCGCCCGCCCCACCGGCTACGACGGTCACGGCTGTGCCTCCTCGACGTGGTGGACGTGGTCCTCGTCGCCGCCGACGATGACGACCCGCCCACGGGAACGGAGCACCTCGATCGGTGTCCCGTACAGCGCGGACAGTCGCGGGGAGGTCAGGACCTCGTCCGGCGTGCCGACGGCATGACCCGCCGGGGCGAGGTACAGCACGCGGTCCGTGTACGGCAGCACGGGGTTGATCTCGTGCGTGACGAAGACGACCGCGGTACCTCGCTCGCGGCGCAGCTGGTCGATCAGCGCCGTGACCTCGTGCTGGTGCTTGAGGTCGAGCGACAGCAGCGGCTCGTCGCACAGCAGGAGCGCCGGCTCGGTGCCGAGCGCCTGCGCGATGCGCACCCTCTGCTGCTCGCCGCCCGAGAGCATCCCCAGCGGCACGTCGCCGTAGGGCGTCGCCCCGACCGCCGCCAGCAGCGCGTCGACCCGCTGGCGCGTGCTCCGGACGCCGATCCCCCAGCGGTCGCCGTCGAGACCGAGCCGCACGAGGTCCCGCGCGCGCACGGGCGTCGACGGGTCGACGAGGCGTTGCTGCGGGATGTACCCCACCGCGCGGCTGCCGCGCCTCGGGGGCGCGCCCATGATCGTCAGGCGCCCGCCCGACAACGGCGTCAGACCGAGGATCGCGCGCAGCAGGCTCGTCTTGCCCGAGCCGTTCGGCCCCAGGACCGTGACGAACTCACCGGGGCGGACCGTCAGGTCGACGTCGGACCACACCACGCGCGGCCCGTACGCGAGCCTCGCCCCCTCGATCGTGAGCGGCGCCGCCGCGTCACTCATGCGAGGGCCCGCTCGAGCGCGTCGAGGTTGCCCGCCATCCACGACACGTAGTCCTCACCCTCCGGCAGCGTCTCGGTGACGTTCACGACCGGCACGCCCGCGTCGCGTGCGGCCTGGACGACCCGGTCGGTCTGCGGACCGGTCGTCTGCTCGTTGTACACGACCACGGCGACGTCATGCGAGGTCACGAGCTCGAGCGTGTCGTCCATCGCTGCCGGGGGCACGTCCAGCTCCTGCTCGATCGCCGACGAGAACGCCGGCGGCGTGCGGTCCTGCAGACCCGCTTCCGCGACCAGGTAGGCAGGCACGGGCTCCGTCACCACCGCGCCCTCGCCCCCGTGCTCGGCGGCGATCCGAGCCGCGGACTCCCCGAGGGTCTCGAGGCGGGCGTCGAACGCCTGCGCGTTGCTCGCGAACTGCTCCGCGTGCTCCGGGTCGATCTCAGCGAGCTCCTGCGCGATCTCGTGCGCGACGTCGCGCACCGTGTCGATGTCGTACCAGACGTGCTCGTTCGTGTCCCCGTGCGAGTGGCCGTGCTCGTCGTCCGCGTGCTCGTCGTCCGCGTGCTCGTCGTCCGCGTGCTCGTCGCGAGCGAGGTCGGAGACCTCGACCGCGTCGACGACCGGGGGCGGCGCGTCGAGCGCGTCGAGGAGCTGGGTGGCGAAGTCGTCGTACCCGCCGCCGTTCACGACGACGAGATCGGCACGCGAGAGCTCGAGCTCGACGCGCGCGCTCGCCTCGAACGAGTGCGGGTCCGCGGACGGGTCGTCGATGATCGAGGTCACGTCGGCGAGGTCGCCCGCGACCTGCTTGGCGACGTCGCCCCACACGTCGGTCGACGCGACGATCGACAGCCCGGACGACCGCGGCGTCTCGGACGAGCAGCCCCCGACGAGCGGGAGCGCCGCGCAGGCGACGAGGGCGACGACGGTGCGCGCACGCATGAGCAGGACCCCTTCCAGGCGCCGCACCGTGCGGCTCCTTAACGATACCAGTTCCCAATAAGGGTTCCGGCCATGCGCACCCGGACGCCACGCGGCGTGCGCGGTCGTCCGACCCGAAGACGACGACGGCCCCGCAGCTGGGCGCAGCGTGCGGGGCCGTCGGGGTCGTGCGAGGTCAGGACCCCGCGGTGGCGGTGGGTGTCGGCTCAGGGGTTGCGGCCGTGTCGCCCTCGAGCCGCGCCTCCGCCGCGAGGGCGTCCGCGATCGCCGCGTCGAGCCGGTCCTGCGCCTCGCCGTACGCGGCGAAGTCACCCTCCGCCAGCGCGGCCTGACCGTCCTGCATCGCCTGACGCGCCCGGTCGAGCGCATCCGCCAGGGCAGCCCGCGCGGCGGCGTCGGGCTCAGCGCCCGGCTCCTCACCCGCGCCAGGCTCCTCGCCCGTGCCGGGGTCCGTACCGGTGTCCGTGCCGGGCTCGGGCTCGACGCCCGAGTCGCCCGCGAAGACGGCGTCCAGCGCGTCGCCGAGCGTCCCCGCAATCGCGACGTCGTCGCCGAACGCCACGATCACGCGCTGCAGGAGCGGGAACGTCGTCCCCGTCTCGGCCTGCAGGTACACGGGCTGCACGTAGAGCATGCCGTCCCCGACGGGCAGCGCGAGCAGGTTCGCACGCACGATCTGCGCCCCACCACGCCCGAGCAGAGTGAACTCCTCGGCCACCGTCGAGTCGGTCGTCATGTTGTTGTTCACCTGACCGGGGCCGGGCACCGAACCGTCCCGTGGTAGCTCGAGCAGGCGCATCTTGCCGTAGCTGTCCGCCTTCGTGCCGTCCTGCGAGCCGGCGTCCGCGTCGACCGCCAGATACCCGCGCATGACGTTGCGCGCCTGCTGACCGAACGGGATGAACGTCGAGGTCAGCGAGAAGCTCGCCTTGTCCGCACCGGGCATCCGCAGCGTCATGTAGTACGGCGGCTGCGCGACCGAGCCCGCGGCGTTCGGGTCGTCGGGGACGGCCCAGAAGTCCGTACCGGTGAAGAACTGCGCCGGGTTGGACACGTGGTAGCGGGTCAGCAGCTCACGCTGGACCTTGAAGAGGTCCTCGGGGTAGCGCAGGTGCGACATGAGCTCGCCGTCGATCTTGCTGAGCGGCTCGAGCGACGTCGGGAAGATCTCGCTCCACGCCTTGAGCACCGGGTCCTGGTCGTCCCAGGCGTACAGCGTGACCGACCCGTCGTACGCGTCGACCGTCGCCTTGACCGAGTTGCGGATGTAGTTGGCGGTCTTCGACTGCAGCGCCTGCACCGTGGCCGACGACTGCGTCAGGGAGTCCGCCGTCGCGTCGTCGAGCGTGACCTGCGCGGCGTACGGGTACTGGTTGCTCGTCGTGTAGCCGTCCACGATCCACTTGACGCGCCCGTCCACCACCGCGGGGTACACGCGGCCGTCGAGGGTCAGGTACGGCGCGACCTTGGAGACGCGGTCACGTGGGCTGCGGTCGTACAGGATCTGCGAGTACTCGTTGACACGGTCCGAGAACAGGATCTGCTCCGAGCCGAACTTCACCGCGTAGAGCAGCTTGTTGAACGCGTTGCCGACGCTGGGGCCCGCCGAGACGTCCTGCGTCGGGAAGCGGGTGTTGACCGAGCCGCCGCCGTCGTTCGTCGGGCGGTCCAGCTCCCACTGCGAGCCCTCCGGGCCGCCGACGATCGAGTACCGCGGCGAGCCCGGGCTGAAGTACAGGCGCGGCTCGTACTCGCCGAGCAGGCCGGTCGAGGGGATGCCGCTCTCCCAGAACGACGGCGCACCGCGGGCCGCCGTCCGGTTGCCGTAGGCCGCGACCACGCCGTAGCCGTGCGTGTACACGGTGACGTCGTTGGTCCAGTTGCGCTGGGACTCCTCGAGGCCGTTGAGGTTGAGCTCACGCGCCGCGATCACCGTGTCCTGGCTCTCGCCGTCGAGCGTGTAGCGGTCGACCGACAAGGTGTCCGGGAAGCTGTAGAACGTCGTGACCTGCTGCAGCTGCTTGAACGACGGGCTGACGACCTGGGGGTCGAGCAGGCGGATCGAGGCCGTCGTCTCCGCGTCGTCCCGCAGGGCCTGCGGCTCGGCCGTCACCTTGGCGTCGTAGTCCTCGACGTCGACGTCGTCGATCCCGTACGCCTCGCGCGTGGCGTCGATGTTGCGCTTGATGTACTCCGACTCGGCGTCCTGCTGGTTCGGCTGGACCTGGAACCGCTGGACGACCGCCGGGTAGATGCCGCCCACGGCGATCGCGGCGACGACCATGAGGCCCGCGCCGATGAGCGGCAGGCGCCAGTTCCCGCGGATCGCCGTGACGACGAACGTGATGGCGACGAACACCGCGATGCCCGCCAGGATCGCCTTGGACGGGATGACCGCGTGCACGTCCGTGTACGCGGCGCCGTCGAACTTCTCGGCCGTCTTGGTCAGGATCGAGTACCGGTCGAGCCAGTAGTTGCCCGCGATCAGCAGCATGAGCACCGCGCCGATCACCGACAGCTGGATGCGCGCGGCGCGCGTCGTGCGGGGCGTGTCCTTGCCGCCGCCGATCCGCAGCCCGCCGTACAGGTACTGCGTCGCGAGCGCCGCGACGCCGGACAGCACGACGACCGCCATCAGGAACGACACGATGAAGCGGATCGCCGGGAGCGTGAACAGGTAGAACCCGAGGTCGATGCCGTACTGCGGGTCGGCCTGGCCGACGTGCTGGGCGTGCAGCCACAGCTGGACCGTGTCCCAGCGCTGCGACATCGCGGCACCCGCGAACAGGCCGAGCAGCGCCGGACCCACGATCATCACGAGACGACGAAGCGGCTCGATCGCCTCGCGGTACTGGTCCAGGCTCGCCTGCTCGGGCGTCGACGGCGCGTACACGGGCCGCGACGAATAGGCGTACCGCATGCTCAGGCCCACCGGCACGGCCATGAGCACGAAGCCGATCAGGAACAGGACGATCCGCGTCCCCCACTCGGTGCGCAACACCTCGATGAAGCCGAGCTGGTCGAACCACAGCCACTCGGTCCACACCTGCGCGAGGATCACCACCAGCAGGACGATCACACCGAGGACGACCAGGGTCGGCACGAGGGCGCCGCGGCGCTTGCCGGCCGGCCGATCAGCAGGTCTGGGGGCGGACGGGTTACGGGGCGTGCTGGCGAAGCTCACGTCGGTGCGGTCCTCGTCGTCTCGTGGTCGTGCTCATGGGTGGTGCTCGTCGGGCGTTCCGGGTCGGACAGCTCTCGTGCGCCGTGCGCGCCGCACCAGGTGCACCGCGCGGGCGCCACACACACGGGCGTCCGACCCACCCAACGCCTGCGGGCGTGCCCAGGTTCCCACACCTGGCTGTCGCGCTCGGGGCCGTCGCGCGCGGATGCGACCATGGGTGCGTGCCATCGACCACGCCCCCACCCCCCGCCGACCTGTCACCCGCGACGCGCGCGCTCGCCGACGCGGTGCGCGAGATCGAGCATCACGTCGCCGCAGCCGGCTGGGACGCACCGGTGCGCGTGTTCGCGCTCGTGCGCACCCGGGCCGCTCTCGAGGCCGAGCCGTCGCTCGCCGAGCAGCTCACGCCGCAGACCCTCGCCGCAGCCGCGGCCGAGCCCTGGCACCTCACGTCGATCGAGCAGGAAGGGCTGCCGCAGGCGCCCGACCTCGAGACGCTCCTGGCAGGGCTGTCCTGGCCGCCCACCGTCGACGGCGTCGCGGTGACCGCGGAGCGCGTGATCCTGCCCCCGGCCGCGGAGGCCCAGATGCCCGCCGATCCCGACGAGGCGCTCCCCTGGCTCCTGGCCCACCCGGAGCGCCAGGACGTGCGGCTGGCCGTCGGCGTCCTGCGCGAGGGATCGACGTGGTGCGCCGTGCGCACGCGCGCCAACGACAGCGACGACCAGGTCGGTCAGGGTCCCGACGTCGTGCCCGGTCTCGTCTCGGCGCTGCGCGCGACGCTGGTCTGAGACCGCCCCGTCAGGCCCCGGCCTCGCAGGTCGGCAGGTCGTCCGCCTTGCCCGCGCCGATCGCCACGACGTCCTCGTACGCCTCGTGCAAGGTCTCGACCCGCACGACGCGCAGCCCGTCAGGCACGTGCCCGACGACCTCGGCGCAGTTCGCGGCGGGCGCCAGGAACCACTCGGCGCCGTCCCGTGCCGCGCCCGCCAGCTTCTGCCGGATGCCGCCGATCGGTCCGACGACGCCCTGCACGTCGATCGTGCCGGTGCCCGCGATCACCTCGCCTGCCGCCTCGTCCTGCGGCGTCAGGAGGTCGATGATCCCGAGCGCGAACATGGTCCCGGCGCTCGGGCCACCGATCCGCCCGGCGTCGATCGTGATGTCGACCGGCATGTCGAAGTCGGGGTCGATGTACACGCCCATCTGCGCCCGGCCGTCGTCGCCCTTCGTCGTCGGCACGACGACGTCGACCTCCTCACCCTGGCGCCGCACCGTCACCGTGACGTCGTCGCCGGGCTTCACGCCGTCCATCGTCGTGATGAGGCTCTGGTAGTCCGGCAGCGCCGTGCCGTCGACGGCGAGCAGCACGTCCCCGTCCTCGAACTTGCCGTCGGCACCCGAGCCGTCGACCGTGCCCGCGACCACGAGCGTCGCCGGCACCTCGTAGCCGAGCTCGTCGAGCGCGGCGACCGAGGCGGTCTCCTGCGAGGAGACCATCTGGGCGGAGTTCTCCTGGTCGATCTCCTCCTGCGTGCGGTCCGCGTCCGGGAACAGGACCTCCCGAGGCTGCACCACCGACCACGGCGAGAACCACCCGCGAAGCACGCGCAGCGCCGAGGACGGGTAGCCCGGCCCGCCGGTGGCCGAGACGGTCGTCAGGCGCAGCTCGCCGGTCGAGTCGTACGTGGGAGCGCCGTCGATCGAGATCAGCGGCTTGCCGTCGACCTCACCGAGGACGTCCTCCGTCGGGCCCGGGCCGCTCACCGCGTACGGCGTGGGCAGCACCGCGACGACCGCCAGCAGGGCGGCCGAGACGAGCATCGAGATCGACAACGTCATCGAACGCGCGCTCGGACGCTCGGCGGCCACCGGCGCCGCGGCACCCAGACCCGGTACGCCGACCGGTGTCGGCGCGTCGGGCGCGAGGCCACCACCGGGCGCCGGCGCCCCGAGCTCAGGGTCCGGCGGCGTGGGCGGCTGTCCGTGCGGGGCGCTGCGGTCGAGGTCGTCGTCAGGCACGTCCGGCATCATGCCGCACGAGGATCTGTCCGACATCCGGCCGCCGCACGGCGGTCCTCAGCCGCGGCGGCGGGCCTGCCGCCAGATCGCTGCCGTGCCGAGCAGCGCGACGGCCGCCCCCGCGGCACCGAGC
>JAEYUL010000064.1 GCA_023432565.1 Actinomycetes bacterium
CGTTCCGCAACGAGATCACGCCCGGCAACTTCATCTTCCGCACGCGCGAGTTCGAGCAGATGGAGATGGAGTTCTTCGTCGAGCCCGGCACCGACGAGACGTGGCACCAGTACTGGATCGACTACCGCACGGACTGGTACGTCGACCTGGGCATCGACCGCGACAACCTGCGGCACTACGAGCACCCGAAGGAGAAGCTGTCCCACTACTCGAAGCGCACCGTCGACATCGAGTACCGGTTCGGCTTCCAGGGCAGCGAGTGGGGCGAGCTCGAGGGCATCGCGAACCGCACCGACTTCGACCTGACGACCCACACCGAGCACTCGGGTCAGGACCTGTCGTTCTTCGACCAGGGCAAGAACGAGCGGTACGTGCCGTACGTGATCGAGCCCGCCGCCGGCCTGACGCGCAGCCTCATGGCGTTCCTCGTCGAGGCGTACGCCGAGGACGAAGCCCCCAACACCAAGGGTGGCGTGGACACGCGCGTCGTGCTCAAGCTCGACCCGCGCCTGGCGCCGGTCAAGGCCGCGGTCCTGCCGCTGTCGCGCAACGAGCAGCTCTCGCCGAAGGCGCGTGACCTTGCCGCCGAGCTGCGCAAGAGCTGGAACGTCGACTTCGACGACGCCGGCGCGATCGGTCGTCGTTACCGCCGTCAGGACGAGATCGGCACGCCGTTCTGCATCACGGTCGACTTCGACACGCTCGACGACCAGGCCGTCACGATCCGCCACCGCGACGACATGTCGCAGGAGCGGGTCTCGCTCGACCAGGTCACGTCCTACCTCGCACCGCTCCTCCTGGGCGCCTGACGCCCCGGCCCGTGCGGCCGCGAACGACGACGAGGCCCGTCCCCGGTCCACCGGAGACGGGCCTCGTCATGTGCTAGCGCCTCACTCGAGGACCTCGCGCGCGAGATCCTCCTTCCACTTCTCGTACTTCTCGACCTCGCAGGATGCCCCAGGGCCGTTCGATCCGCAGCTGCCCAGCTCGTAGCTGCCGTCCGCCCTGCGAATGACCACCCGCTGCTGCTCGCCCCCCGACTGGTCGCTGCCTTCCCAGTACACGTAGAACCACCGGTCGGAACCGGGGATCTGGAAGAGCGGGAGCTCGGCCGCGGTGGTCAGGCTCGTCACGACGGCGGCCCGCGGAGCCTCCCCGCCGCCGTCGCCCAGGTGCCCGATGGTCACCTGCGGGAACATGGGTCCGTTGTCGTCGCCCAGCGGGTCGTCGTGGGTGTGCTTGATCCGGTGATCCCAGTGGTAGAACTCGCGTGAGCGCTCCTCGAGCGGCTCCGTCGTCGGCTTGGACTGGAAGACGTAGCCGTTGAGGAACTCCAGCTTGAGGTCGAGGAAGTCCGGACCGCCCTTGGACCTCAGCCACACCTTGACGCCTCCCGGCGCGCCCAGGTACCCGTCGGCGCCCGGGCCGACGACGGCGACGACGTCGTGGCCGAGGTCGACCGGCTCGGGTGGGGTGGCAGGGACGGTCGGGGGCTCGGACTGCGAGTCGGCCTGCGGCGTCTCGGCTGCCGCCGGCGTGGCGGTGTCGGTCGGTTCGACGGTGGCTGCCACGGAAGGCGACGTGGCTGGGCCGGCTGTGCCGTCCGCGCGGTCGAGCAGCGGTGCGCCGACCGCGACGGTGGTGGCGAGCACGGCGACGCCGGCGACTGCGCCGACGGCGTGCCGGGCGCGACGTCGGCGGCGGCCGTGCGCGAGGACGAGCGCGGTGTCGAGCGCCGGGCCGGGCTCGGGGGCGGTGTCGCGCGCGGTCGCGCGCAGGTGGTCCAGCAGAGGATCGCTCATCGCTGCTTCTCCGTCCAGGTCGGTGCGTTCGGCTGAGGGACACGGGTCTGCTCGGTGTCGGCGGTCAGCGCGGCGCGGAGCACCGCGAGCCCACGGGAGGCGGTCGACCGGACGGTCCCGGGACTGATGCCCAGGTCGTCGGCGACCTCCGCGTCGGACAGGTCGAGCAGGTGGCGCAGCACCACGATGCGGCGCTGGCGTGGGGTCAGCAGGGCGAGCGCCCGCAGGAGCTGATCGCGGTCCTCGGTACGCCGTGAGGCGGGCACCGCCGTCTCCGGGAGATCGTCGGGAGCGACGAGCACCTCACGCCGCCGCCGCCGCCAGGTGTCGACCCGCAGGTTCACGAGCACCCGGCGGGCGTACGGGAGCGGGTCGCGGCCGGCGCGGGACCAGGCTGCGTACGTGCGGACGAGCGCCTGCTGCGTGAGCTCCTCGGCGCGGTGCTCGTCACCGACGAGGAGCCATGCGGCACGCAGCAGGTCTCGCCGGTGCGCCGTCATGAACGCGGTGAACTCCTCGTCACGGGAGGGCGCGCGGCCCAGCGGCTGAACCGTGACGGGGACGTGGTCGGGTGGTGAGCCCGGTGGAGGTCGGGTGTCTGGGCCTGGTCGTGCCGGTCCCTCGGAGCCTGGGGCGATCTGCATCGTCGTCACACCGTAGAGAACGCAGCACCCCCGCTTGCTGTTGAGTCGCGGACGCGAGCTGGTTCGCGACCACTCAGCCGATCGCCGCTCGCACGTCCGCGAAGAGCCCGGGCGTGGCCCCGGACTCCTCGCACTCGTCCTCGCTCATGCCCTCGCAGTCGGCCACCCACACCTCGCCGCTCGGGGACACCCAGACGTCCGTGCTCAATGTGTCGTACAGCCCGGAGGCCTCGGTCACGACGTACGCGAACATCGCACGACCGTCACGCCTGACGGTGGGGAGCTCGAGCGGGAGGTCGCCCTGCGCGCTCCTCGCGACGGACCAGCTGAAGGCCCGCCACGCGCCGTCCCGCGGCGCGGCCCCGATCCCGACGAAGGCACGCACGTCGGGGTTCAGCGGCACAGCCATGCCGTCCATGGACCTGAGGTCGAGCTGACGCGGCTGGTTCTGCGGGAGCGTCCGGTCGAGGTAGAGCGTCGGGACGAGGACGTCGCCGGACCTGTCGAGCTCCAGCCACACCCGCCGGCCCTGCACGTCCCCGAGGTCGAGGCGGACCTCGTCGACCCACGCGACGGCCCCCGTGATCCCCGGGCCGAGCTCCTGCGCGGACGGCTCGCCCGACGGCGGGGTCACCCCGGCACCGAGCGGAACACCGGCCACGTCGACGCCCCGATCGGCCAAGGCGGCCACGAGAGCGGCGCCGCCGTCCGGCTGGGCCGCCAGGCAGTCCTGGGGAAGTGCGGTGCACGTCCCGGACCCGTCGACGACGTCCCAGGCACGTGCGCCGTCCTGCACGTAGAGCACGAGCGCGTCGCGGGCGTTCGCCAGGTCGATCATCGCGACCCCCGCGTCGAGCGCGACCGCGTAGACCCGCGCACCGGTGCCCGTCGGATCGGCGAACGTCGGGACGTCGAGCGCATGGACGGCCTCCTCGCCGGAGCCGCCGACGCCGCGCGGCAACCAGAGCAGCACGCGGCCCTCGGGCAGCCAGCGCGGCACGACGCCCATCAGCAGGCGGACGTCGTCGTTCATGATCCACCTCGAGGATCCCTGGTAGGAGGTCTCGGCGGGGACGCGGTCGGGTGAGTCGTCCTCGGACCAGGTGAACACGCTCGAGCCGTCCATCCCGGCGACCACGGCCCGCAGCCCGACGGTCCCCGGGAGGTCGAGTGCGTCACTCGCGCTGCGGACCTCGGTCTCGCTCGCCGGAGCGAGCGTCACGGCGCCCGGCTGGTCGTCGTCCCACGTGCGCAGGATCCGCAGGCCCGTGTCCCAGCCGGCGCCGGTCGACCGCGCGAGCGCCGTCGTGGCGTGCACGCCCTCTGCGAGGGTCCTGATGGTCGCGGCGGACGCCTGGGGCGCCGACGCCACCGCAGCGATCACCGCAGCCAGGCCCGGCACCTCCTCGACCGTCGGGCACTCCTGGGCGGGCGCGTCCTCGCACGGCGCCTGGACGACGCGCCCGTCGCTGCCCACGAACACGACACCCGAGGTCCCCTCCTGGATCGACTCGGCCACCGACGGCTCTCCGAGCGCGGCGGCGAGCAGCTGGCCGTCGGGTGCGGCGAACGTCGGGAGCTCGACGGCGACGCTCGGCCCGGTCGCGGTCGCGAAGCCGGACGTGCTCCACAGCAGGACGTGGGGGTCGCGCAGCGTGGTGGGCACGACCACGAGCTCGCTCCACCTCCCGCCCTGCACCTCGTGCCCGAACCGGACCCCGTCGGCGGCCGATGGCGTCCCCCAGGTCCAGACACCGCCGCCGAACCCGTCGGCACGTCCGTCCGGGGACTCGCGGACGTAGGACGCCGCCCCCTGCTGCTCGTCAGCCGTGGGACCGACGGCCAGGAGCAGCCGGTGGTCACGGATGGTCAGCCCGAGGTCGACCTGCCAGGTGGCGTCGTCGACGAGCGTGTTCGTCCGGTGGTCGGGCGCGCGCTTCGGCGACGGTCGGTTCGCTGCCATGAGGCCCTCGGCGACCTCGACGACCTGCTCGTCGCCGATCGGGCGCGCGGCCTGGGTGGGGAGCTGCGCCGGGTCGGGCGTCTCGGTACGGTGCGCGGCGAGGTTCGCCCCTCCCACGGCGATCGCGGCGACCGCCAGCGCGCCGCCCGTCACGCGGGCTGCGGTGCGCCGGCGGACGTGCCGGTGCGCGCGGGCCAGCAGCGCGTCCGGGTCGAGGGCCATGAGCGGCGTGGTGCGCTCGGCGCGGGCGGCGAGATCGGGGTCGGGTCGCAGGTCGGTGCTCATCGTGCATCCTCCTGGCGGGTCTCGGTGGAGAGCGCGGCGCGCAGCGTGGCGAGGCCGCGTGAGGCGGTGGACTTGACGGTGCCGAGGCTCACGCCGAGCTCGGCGGCGACCTCGGCCTCGGGCAGACCGACCATGTGCCGCAGCACGACGATCCGGCGCTGCCGCGCGGTGAGCAGGCTCAGGGCGCGGACGAGCTGGTCGCGGTCCTCGGTGCGCGCGTGCTCGTCGGTGCCGACGTGCACCCGGTCGTTCTCGGGCAGGTCCTGCGGTGCGGTGAGCACCTCGCGACGCCGCCGCCGCCACGTGTCGACCCGCAAGTTGGCCAGGACTCGGCGCGCGTAGGGGAGCGGGTCGTGGGTGCGGGTCCAGGCGGCGTAGGTGCGCACGAGTGCCTGCTGCGTGAGCTCCTCCGCCTTGTGCGCGTCGCCGCAGAGCAGCCACGCGGTGCGCAGGAGGTCTGCGCCGTGCTGGGCGACGAAGGCGGAGAACTCCTCGTCGATCTCGGTGCGCGTGCGTGCGGCGCGTGGTCGGACGGAGACGACGGTGAGGGACTCGACGGGGGACGCGTCGTCCTCGTCGCGGGTCCCTGCGGTCATGGTGGTCACACCGTAGGAGACGTACGGACGAGGCCGAAGGTTGAGCCGCCGGTCGTCACACTTTCGACCGATGGGACAATGGGCGTCGTGACTGCGACGAACGAGCGGACCGACGAGCGTGCGACCAGCGCGCGGGGTGCCGTGCTTCCCCCGCTGCGCATCGGACCGCTGCAGATCGACACACCGGTCGTGCTCGCCCCCATGGCGGGTGTGACCAACGCGGCGTTCCGTCGGCTGTGCCGCGAGTCGGGGGCGGGTCTGTACGTCGCGGAGATGGTCACGAGCCGAGCGCTCGTCGAGCGAGGCGAGGAGTCGTTGCGGATCATCTCGCACGAGCCGGACGAGAAGCCGCGCTCGGTGCAGCTGTACGGCGTCGACCCGGCGACGGTCGCGGCCGCCGTGCACATGATCGTCAGTGAGGACCGTGCCGACCACGTGGACCTCAACTTCGGGTGCCCGGTCGCCAAGGTCACGCGCCGCGGCGGGGGGGCGGTGCTGCCCTGGAAGCGGGACCTGTTCCGGGCGATCGTCACGCAGGCCGTGGCCGCCGCCGAGCCGTACGGCGTGCCGGTGACCGTCAAGATGCGCAAGGGCATCGACGAGGACCACCTGACGTACCTGGAGGCGGGCCTCGTCGCGCAGGACGCGGGCGTCGCCGCCGTCGCCCTGCACGCCCGCACCGCGGCGGACTACTACTCGGGCACGGCGGACTGGGACGCCATCGCACAGCTCAAGCAGACCGTCACGGACATCCCGGTGCTGGGCAACGGCGACATCTGGTCGGCCGAGGACGCGCTGGCGATGGTCGAGCAGACCGGGTGCGACGGTGTGGTCGTCGGCCGCGGCTGCCAGGGACGGCCGTGGCTGTTCGCCGATCTCGCCGCCGCGTTCGCGGGCTCCGACGAGCGTGTCCGGCCGGGCATGTGGCACGTCGCGCAGACCGTGCGCCGGCATGCCGAGCTCATGGTCGAGCACTTCGACGACGAGTCGAAGGCGCTGCGTGAGATGCGCAAGCACATGGCCTGGTACTTCAAGGGCTACGTGGTGGGCGGTGAGCTGCGGGCGCGGTTCGGGCTGGTCTCCTCGCTCGCGGAGCTCGACGACCTGCTCGCGCTGCTCGACCTGGACCAGCCGTACCCGGGCGAGCCCGCCGAGGGCCAGCGGGGCCGCGCGGGAGCTCCGAAGCGCCCGATCCTGCCGTACGGCTGGCTGGACTCGCGGGAGCTCTCCGAGGAGTTCCGGCGTGACCTGCACGAGGCCGAGCTGAGCGTCTCGGGCGGCTGAGCGACTCAGGCCGGGCGGGTCACCACGACCTGGCGTGCGAGGCGTTCGACGCGCTCGAGGTCGACGTGCGGGGCCCCGACGTCCGGCTCGGTGAGGGCGAGCGCGGCCGTGGCCGCGGCCCGAGCGAGCGCCTGGGCGCGCGGCGCACCCGTGAGCGTGCCGTGCAGCAGTCCGGCGAGGAACGCGTCGCCGGCCCCCTCGGTGGCGCGCACCGGACCGGCGTCTGCGACACCGACCTCCCACCAGCCGTCGACGTCACGCGCGATCGCTCCGTCGGCGCCGCGTGTGGCGACCGCGAGGCTCGCCCCGCCGGCGACCGCGGCCGAGAGGTAGGCGCCCGGGTCCGTGAGACGGGTCGCCGAGACCACGAGCACGTCCGCCGACGCGACGAACGCGCGCGGGTACTCGGCGACCCCGTCGTCGTCGTGGACGTCGCACCACAGCGGCACCCCGGCGGACCGGGCGACCTCCAGCAGCGTGCGCGAGGACTCCGCGAGGTCGAGCACGGCCGCCTTCGCGGTCTTGACGAGCTCCACGACCTGCTCGTCGGGCGGCGGCGCGGTCGGCTGCTCGAGGTACAGGGACACCCGCTCGCCGTCATCGGACACGAGGTTGACGTGGCGCTCGGTGCCGCCCGCCACCGCGTGCCGCGCCACGACCCGGAGGCGGTCGCCGTGGCGCCCGGCGCGCAGCGCGCAGAGCACGCGCGTGGCGGCCTCGTCGTCGCCGAGCGTGGTGACCAGCGTGGTGGGCAGGCCGAGAGCGGCGAGCGTGACGGCCTTTCCGGCCGAGGTACCGCCGAGACCGTCGTGATAGCCGGTGGCGGCCACCGTGTGGGGAGAGGGATCTGGTAGGTCGGCCAGGCGGACGACGGTGTTCCAGGAGGCCGGACCGTTCACGACGACGTGACTCACAGGACGCAACCTACGACGATCGGCCGCTAGTGTGGTAGCCCATGCAGCAAGTTGCTGCAAGTCGTTGCAGCGGTGGTGCGGACGGCTGAGGACCAGGCGGTGACGATGACGCACCTCGCACGACGAAGGACTGCCGTGCCCACCCGACCGTCGGCCGGGCGCCGGGCGACCCGCCTGGTGTCGGCCCTCGTCGCGGTCGCGCTCGTGGCGCTGGCGGGTTGCTCGGGCGATCCGGCCGAGCCGGCCGATCCCGCCGCGCAGCCCGCGACGGACGGCAGCGGCCGCGACGTCGGGGTGCAGCTCTTCCAGTGGACCTGGGACGCCATCGCCGCCGAGTGCACCACCGTTCTGGGCCCGGCGGGCTACGCGTGGGTGCTGACGTCCCCGCCGCAGGAGCACGTGCTCGGCGACCCCTGGTGGACCGCCTACCAGCCGGTCAGCTACCGGCTGGAGTCGCGCCTCGGTACCCGCGAGCAGTTCGCCGCCATGGTCGAGGCGTGCGACAAGGCGGGCGTCGAGGTCCGCGCCGACGCCGTCATCAACCACATGACAGGCCAGGACCAGCCCGGCACCGGGTGGGCGGGATCCTCCTACGAGCACTACGTGTACCCCGGCCTGTGGGGCCCGCAGGACTTCCACCACTGCGGGCTCACGCCCGACGACGACATCGCGCTGTACCTCGACCGCGAGCAGGTGCAGACGTGCGAGCTGGTCAACCTGGCGGACCTCGCGACCGGGAGCCCGCACGTGCAGGCGCGGCTGACGACCTACCTGCAGGACCTGGTCTCGCTCGGCGTGCGGGGACTGCGGATCGACGCCGCCAAGCACATGGCCGCCGACGACGTCGCGGCGATCGTGGAGCCGTTGCCCGACGACGTGGCGATCATGCAGGAGGTCATCAGAGGCTCGGCCGAGCCGATCACGCCGCTGGAGTACACCTCGAACGGGCAGGTCTACGAGTTCACCTACGGCAAGGAGATCGCGGGCGTGCTCGCCGGCAGCCCCGGGCTCACCCTCGAGCTGGGTGAGGCGACGGCGCGCTACGTCCCCTCCGAGGACGCCGTCGTCTTCGTCGAGAACCACGACACCGAGCGCAACGGGTCGACGCTGAGCTACCGCGACGCGGCGACCGACGCTCTCGCGAACGTCCTCATGCTCGCGGGCACCTACGGGACCCCGCAGGTCTACTCCGGCTACGCGTTCGACGACCGGGACGCCGGGCCTCGCCAGGACCCGGACGGCCGCGTGGTCGACGCGCAGTGCGTCACCGCGCCGTCGCCGGACGCCCGGCTGCAGCCGGGCGACTGGGTGTGCCAGCACCGCTGGCCGCAGATCGCCGGGATGGTCGGCTGGCGCGGTGTCGCGGGTGACGCGCCCGTCGTCGACACGTGGGCCCAGGGCGACGCCGTCGCGCTGGGACGCGGCAGCCGAGCGTTCGTCGTCGTCAACGCCGGCGCCGACGAGCTCCGCACCACGCTGACCACCAGCCTGCCGGACGGCGACTACTGCGACGTCCTGGGCGGAGCCGACGAGTGCCGCGCACTGGAGGTCCGCGACGGCGAGCTGACCGTCACCGTCCCACCCGAGTCAGCGATGGCGTGGGACGTCGCGCATCCTGCCTGAGTGCAGCGTGACGTGCATCGGGGGAGCCGAGACGCGCGTCAGCCGCGTCGCGATGGAGCGAACGGGCGCTCGATGGGGACCTCGACCAACGCCCTGCGCAGCGCGCGGCCGTCGTCCTGACCCGAGCGGGCACGGATCGCGTCGCACAGCTCGGTGCGATCGGCCCCGCGGCTGACCGCGATCGCGACCACGTCCGCAACAGCGTGGGCGACGACGTCGCTGGAGGTCGCCAACCCGTGGATCACCGCCGCGGCGCGCTGCGGCTCCTGCGGCAGGTCCAGGACGAGCAGGTGCTGGCCCACCTCCCACGATCCCTCGACGGGGTCGCCATGGCGGAACCGTGGGACGACGTCTCGCCAGGGACTGTCCAGCTGCGTGGTGCAGCTCAGCACCCAGGTGCCGCGGTCGTGGTGGGACCAGACCTGCGACAGTCCGACCGCGTGCATCGCGGTTCCGTCGACGACGGTCCCGGTCTCCTCCCTGACCTCGCGGGCGATCGCGCGCAGCGGGTCCGGCAGCCCGAGCGCGTCGACGTCGTGGGCGACCCTGCGCCGGGTGCGCAGGTCGAGGTTCCCGGTGGAGAAGGCGCTGATGGCCCCGGGTCGATGCTCGATCGAGGTGTCCCGGCGGGAGAGCAGCAGCAGGCCGTCCCGGTCCACCGGGGTGCACGAGAGCGTCAGGAGCCCCGTCTCCGGCAGGTGCTCGGGCTCCTCGCCCCACCGGGCGAGTCGATCGGCGTTGGTCCCGCGGAACCTGTAGTACGTCGTCTGTGCGAACGCGAGGTGCAGCCGGGCGCGCCCGTTCGTGGTGTCGGTCTCGAGTCGCGCACCGGTGAGCCAGGGCAGAAGGCCGTCGTACGCGTGGCCGGGAGTCGCAGGCGGGCGAGGGGTCGTCGCGCCAGCCTCGGGGTGCAGTTCCGCACGGTACGTGACGGCGACGTCGCACGGCCCCGGCGTCGCCACCAGATCGAGCGTGAACCCGGTGCCCGCCAGCCGGTCGATCGACGGCGTCGCGCCGCACTCGACGCCGTCGATCGCCGACTGCAGCACCTCACCGACGCCCCGGGCCACCGTGATCTGGTGCGCGCCCCACGAGTGCGACCCGGCACGGCTGAGCACTGCGGCGTAGCGCTCGTAGGCCTCGCGCAGCCTCGTCGCGTCCTCGCGTCGCAACCCTGACGGCCCGACGAGGAACGGCGGTGCGGCCGGGAACAGACCGAGGATGTCGCTGATCTCGTCGGCCACGGCACGCTCGACCGCACGGGGACCCACGGCGTCGCGTCGCAGCAGGTGGAGTCTGCGGCGGTCGATGCCGGGCGTGTCGCGCAGTGTGCGACCGATCGTGCGGGTCCACGCGACCCATGCGCGTGACCGGATCCAGCGCAGGCTTCCGACGACGAGCACGACGACGGCGAGGAGCGTGGCCGAGATCGTCGAGACGTCCGTGAGCAGTGCGGGCACGAGGCTCCTGTCTCCGGCGGGTCGTGCGATTCTGGCAGATCCCGGGCCGGACTCCCGGCTCGGCGACGCCGTCCTGCCGAGCACGGTCGCGTGCCGGGTCTGTCGACACGCGACGCCGTGACGTCAGGCGCGCACCCAGACCGTCGTGTCGCTGCCGACGACGAGCGCGCCGGACTCGTCCGTGGCGACCGGGCCGGACGCCACCAGCACCTGCGTCCCCGCCGGCAGGTGCACCGGCGCGGCGCCGAGGTTGGCGACGACGCGCACCCCCCGGTTGACGAAGTCGAGGACGTCGGCGTCGGACGGCAACCACGCGAGGCCGCCCGAGCCGAGCGACTCGGCACGCCTGACACGCAGCGCGGCGCGGTAGGTCTCGTACGTGGAGCCGGCGACGCCCCGCTGAACGTCGACGGCGTAACGGGCGAACGACGACGGCTGCGGGAGCCAGGTCCGGCCGGTGGGGGAGAACCCGTACCCGGGCGCGGTGGCCGACCAGGGCAGCGGCACGCGGCAGCCGTCCCGGCCGAGCTCGGCGCCGCCCGTGCGGAAGAACGCGGGGTCCTGGCGCACGTCGTCGTGCAGCGTCGTGTGGTCGGGCAGGCCCAGCTCCTCGCCCTGGTACAGGTAGGCGGAGCCGGGCAGGCCGAGCATGAGCAGGCTCGCGCACCGCGCACGGCGCAGCCCGAGCTCCTCGTCGGGCTGCTCGTCGTCCGCACCGATGCCGTTGGGGCGGGCGCCGGGCGTGGACAGCCCCAGGCGGGAGGCGTGCCGCACCACGTCGTGGTTCGACAGCACCCACGTCGTCGGCGCCCCGACGGCGTCCGAGGCCGCGTACGACGCGGTGATCACGTCGCGCAGAGACGGTGCGTGCCACAGGGTCGCGAGGAAGGCGAAGTTGAAGGCCTGCTGCATCTCGTCCGGCCGCACGTAGCGGGCCAGGCGCGACAAGGGCTCCACCCATGCCTCGGCGACGAGCGCTCGGTCGCCGTCGTACTGCGCCAGCACGCAGTGCCACGCGCGGTAGATGTCGTGCACTCCCTCCTGGTCGAACATCGGCCCCTGGTTGCCCGAGCCGGTGACCTCCTCGACCCGGCCGGCCGCCTCGGCACCGTGCAGCGCCCGCTCGGCGCCCTCGAACGCGGCCTCCGAGCCCTCGATCATCGAGACGTGGCCGTCCCAGTCGGGCAGGCCCGGCGCCTTGACCATGCCGTGCGCGACGTCGATGCGGAACCCGTCCACACCGCGGTCGAGCCAGAACCGCAGCACGTCCTCGAACTCGGCGCGGACCTGCGGGTGCTCCCAGTTGAGGTCGGGCTGACGTGAGTCGAACAGGTGCAGGTACCACTGCCCGTCGGGCAGGCGTGTCCAGGCCGGGCCGCCGAAGATCGACTGCCAGTTGTTGGGCGGCTCCTCGCCGTGCTCGCCCTTGCCCTCACGGAACACGTAGCGCTCGCGGGCGGGGGAGCCCGGCCCCGCGGCCAGCGCCTCGACGAACCACGCGTGCTCGTCGGACGTGTGGTTGGGCACCAGGTCGACGATCACCCGCAGACCTAGGCCGTGCGCACGCGCGAGCAACGCGTCGAAGTCCTCGAGCGTGCCGAACAGCGGGTCGACGTCGCGGTAGTCGGCGACGTCGTAGCCGCCGTCGGCCTGCGGAGAGCGGTAGAACGGGGAGAGCCAGATGGCGTCCACGCCGAGCTCCGCGAGGTGGTCCAGCCGCGAGGTGATGCCAGGCAGGTCCCCGATCCCGTCGCCCGAGCCGTCCGCGAACGAGCGCGGGTAGACCTGGTAGATCACGGCGTCGCGCCACCACTGGCCGTCAGGGGAGCCGGGGGCGTGCGCGACGAGCAGGGCGTCGGGGCGGGCGTCGAGTGTCGTCACGTCGGGGTCACTTCCTGGAGGGGGTCCGCTGGCGCGGCCGGGCACGCCGACGCATACGTGCGTCCGGCGACGAGCGGGTGAGAAGGGGACGAGCCCCGTCAGACGACGGTCGGCGCCAGCTCGTCGAGCCGGGCCGTGACCGGCGCGCTGCCGGTCGAGCCGCGCACGATGAGCTCGGGGTGGAACTTGAGCTCGATGCGCGAGGCCGGGGTGCCGCTGATCTCCGCGACGAGCGCGGACACCGCGGCGTGGCCCATGGCCAGCACGGGCTGCCGCACGGTGGTCAGCGGCGGGTCGGTGAAGGCGATCAAGGGGGAGTCGTCGAAGCCGACCACTGACACGTCGTCCGGGACCTCGAGGCCGCGCGAGCGCGCCGCGCGGATCGCGCCGAGCGCCATGAGGTCCGAGCCGCAGACGATCGCGGTGTGCCCGGAACCGATGAGCTCGAGCGCGGCGGCCTGGCCGCCCTCGACGGTGAAGAGCGTCGAGACGATGTGCGAGTCGGCGTCCTCGACCCCGAGGTGCCGCTGCAGGTTGTGGGCGAACGCCAGCTTCTTGCGCTGGGCCGGCATGAACCGGTCCGGGCCGATCGCGAGGCCGATGTTGCGGTGGCCGAGCGAGAGCAGGTGCCGGAACGCGAGATCGAGGGCGGCCTCGTCGTCCGTCGAGACGAACGGGGCGTCCACGCCCTCCGCGAACCCGTTGACGAGCACGATCGGCATGCCGCGGCTGCGCAGGCGGTGGTAGCGGTCCTTGCTCGCGGACGTGTCGGCGTGCAGCCCGGAGACGAACACGATGCCGGCCACGCCGTGCTCGAGCAGCATCTCGACGTACTGGTCCTCGGTCGTCCCGCCGGGGGACTGCGTGCACAGCAGCGGGGTGTACCCGCGCTCGGTCAGCATCGACTCGATGACCTGCGCGAATGCTGGGAAGACGGGGTTGGCCAGCTCGGGGACGACGAGGCCGACGAGGCCGGCCGACCGTGTGCGCAGCTTCTCCGGGCGCTCGTAGCCGAGCACGTCGAGAGCAGCCAGGACCGCCTGACGTGCCTGAGCGGACACTCCGTGCTTACCGTTGAGTACGCGCGACACGGTTGCCGTGCTCACGCCGGCCTGTTCCGCGAGATCCGTCAGACGGGTACGCACGGGGGGCAGCGTAGGGGACACCGGACCTCCTCGTCCTCGGCCGTTCGTGTGGCGAACGACGTCACGAGCGCCAAGGTCTGGAGCTCGCCTGCAACTGTTGCCTGAAAGTTACCGTAACGACTTGCAGGCAGGGTTGCAACGAGGTTACCGTCGTCAATATCAGGCCAGCGTCGGTCGATGCGCACATCGCCAGGCACTGGGCACACCAACGCCAGCACACAGGAGACACGACGATGCGACGGAGCATCCCGGCCCTCGCGGCCGTACTCGGAATCGCCCTGACCATGTCCGCGTGCGGAAGTGGTAGCAGCGGCACCACCGAGACCAGCTCGCCCTCCGCAGACGAGACCACCGCGCCCGCGCTGACCGGGACGCTGACGATGTGGGTCGACGAGACCCGCATCGACATCATGAAGCCGATCGTCGAGGAGTTCCAGAAGGAGACCGGCGTCAAGGTCGACCTGGTCCAGAAGGTCTCGGGCGACATCCGCACCGACTTCGTCTCGCAGGTCCCGACCGGCCAGGGGCCCGACGTCATCATCGGCGCCCACGACTGGACCGGCGAGTTCGTGAACAACGGCGTCGTCGCGCCCATCCAGCTCGGTGACAAGGCCTCGCAGTTCTCCCCGTCGTCGGTGCAGGCGTTCACCTACGGTGGCCAGATCTACGGCGTGCCCTACGCGATCGAGAACATCGCGCTGGTCCGCAACAACGCCCTCGTCGCCGAGACCAAGGCGACGACCTTCGACGAGCTGATCGCCGAAGGCAAGGCGGCGGGCACCAAGTACTCGGTGCTCATCCAGCAGGGCGACCAGGGCGACGCGTACCACCTGTACCCGCTGCAGACGTCGTTCGACGCCCCGATCTTCACGCAGGAGGCGGACGGCTCGTACACGACCGACCTCGGCCTCGGCGGCGAGAACGGCGACAAGTTCGCCGCCTACCTGGCCAAGCTCGGCCAGGAGAAGGTGCTCGACCCGGCGCTCGGCGGTGACCAGGTCAAGGAGGCGTTCCTCGCCGGTGAGTCCCCGTACATCGTGACGGGCCCGTGGTACACCACCGAGTTCACCGACGCGGGTCTCGACATCGCCGTGATGCCGGTCCCGAGCGCGGGTGGCTCGGAGGCCAAGCCGTTCGTCGGCGTCCAGGGCGCGTTCATCTCCGCGAAGTCCGCCAACCCGGTGCTCGCCAACGAGTTCGTCACGAACTTCCTCACCACCGAGAAGGTCCAGACCGAGCTGTACGAGGCAGGCGGTCGTCTGCCCGCGCTCAAGGCCTCGGCGGCGAAGGTCGACAACGCGATCCTCGCGGGCTTCAACGAGGCCGGCGCGACCGGTGCTCCCATGCCCTCCATCCCGGAGATGGGTGCGATGTGGCAGTTCTGGGGCACGACTGAGGTCCAGATCATCGGCGGCCAGGCCGCCGACCCGGCAGCGGCATGGAACACGATGGTGACCAACATGCAGGGCGCCATCGACTCCGAGTCCTGACGACCACCGGCCGCCCGCACCACCCGAGAGGGGGGTGGGGGGGGCCAACCATGTCCCGGCCCCCGGCCGGGCCGCACTGACCAGGCTTGACACCTGCTGAGCGCGCAGCCGCGCGCGGGAGCAGACTGCACTTATCGGCACTCGACGACGGGTGCCGCGGCGGAGGACACCATGTCGCAGCAGACGTTCGCTCCTCGTAGCGAGGAAGCACCCCCCGCGTCGCCCCCCGACGACGCACGCCGGACGCGAGGCGACTCCTCGCCGGCCCGGAACTACGGCAAGGGCTTCCTCATCAAGCTGGCGATCATCGCGATCCTCGACGCGATCGGCCTCTACGGCGTCCTCACGGCCATCGCCGTCGAGCAGTGGGCCATCCTGGCCTTCCTCGTCGTCGCGCTCGTCGTGGCCAACTGGGTCTACTTCTCCCGGCGCGCCCTGGCGGCCAAGTACATGCTGCCGGGCCTGCTCTTCCTGTTCGTCTACGTCATCTTCACCGCGTGCTACACGGGCTACGTCGCCTTCACCAACTACGGCGACGGGCACAACTCCACCAAGGAAGATGCGATCGCCGCGATCCTCGCGCAGAACGAGCAGCGCGTGGAGGGCTCACCCGCCTACCCGCTCACGGTGCTGAGCGACGGCGACAAGCTCGGCTTCGCGATCGTGCGCGACGGCGAGGCCGAGGTCGGCTCGACCGACGAGCCGCTGTCCCCGGACGCCGAGGCCACCGTCGACGGCGACCGCGTCACCGAGGTCCCCGGGTGGCAGGTGCTCGGGTTCTCCGAGATCGCCCAGCGCCAGCAGCAGATCGTCGGGTTGCGCGTCCCCGTGTCCGACGACCCGGCCGACGGCTCGCTGCGCACGCAGGACGCGTCGACGGGCTACATCTACGAGTCGGTGATGCAGTACGACCCTGCCGCCGACACCATGACCAACACCCAGACCGGGGTCGTCTACCGGCCGAACTCCGAAGGTCAGTTCCAGGCGGAGGACGGCTCGACGATCTCGCCGGGGTGGCGCGTGACCGTCGGGTTCGACAACTTCACCCGTGCGTTCACCGACGAGCGCCTGCGCGGGCCGTTCGTCGAGATCTTCCTGTGGAACTTCGCGTTCGCGCTCCTGTCGGTGCTGACGACGTTCGCGCTCGGCCTGTTCCTCGCGGTCGTGTTCAACGACCCCCGGGTGCGCTACCGCAAGTTGCTGCGAGCGCTGCTGATCCTGCCCTACGCCGTGCCGGCGTTCCTGTCCGCGCTCGTGTGGAAGGGCATGCTCAACACCCGTAGCGGGTTCCTCAACCAGGTGATCCTCGGCGGGGCCGACATCGGCTGGTTGTCCGACCCGTGGCTCGCCAAGCTCTCGGTGCTCGCCGTCAACCTGTGGCTCGGCTTCCCGTACATGTTCATCGTGTGCACGGGTGCGCTGCAGTCCATCCCGAACGAGGTCTACGAGTCGGCTCGCATGGACGGCGCCAAGCCGTGGCGGCTCATGCGCTCCATCACGCTGCCGCTGCTGATGGTGTCGGTCGCGCCGCTGCTCGTCGCGTCGTTCGCCTTCAACTTCAACAACTTCTCTCTGATCTACATGCTCACGGGCGGCGGACCGAACTTCGTCGGGACACCCGTCGTCGTCGGCCACACGGACATCCTGATCTCGATGGTCTACTCGATCGCCTTCGAGAGCGGGCTCAAGCAGTACGGCTTCGCCAGCGCGCTGTCGATCCTGATCTTCGTGCTGGTCGGCGTCATCTCCTGGTGGGGCTTCCGCCGCACGCGTCGTCTCGAGGAGCTGTGATGGCCACCAACACCGAAATGATCACCCCCAAGAAGGCCACCGGCACCGGCCTGAGGCCGAGCGGCACGCGCGGCCGTCGCTGGTGGCGGGAGGTGGCGTGGCGCTACCTCGTCGCCGCCGTGATGATCGTCATCTGCGTGACGCCCCTGCTGTACGTCATCTCGGCGTCGCTGAACCCCGGCGGCACGCTCGTCGGGTCGAACCGCCTGTTCCGGACGGTCTCGGGCGAGAACTTCGCCGATCTCGCGGCGCGCGGCTTCTGGACGTGGCTCGGCAACTCGCTCGTGGTCTGCACCGTGACGGCGATCGGCACGGTGCTCATGGGCGCCGCGGCTGCGTACGCGTTCTCCCGGTTCCGGTTCAAGGGCCGCGAGAAGGGCCTGACCGCGCTGCTTCTCGCGCAGATGTTCCCGCAGACGCTGGCGTTCGTCGCGATCTTCCTGCTGCTGCTGACCCTCAAGGACGTGTTCCCCGTCCTGGGTCTGGACAGCACGATCGGCCTGATCTGCGTCTACCTCGGCGGCGCTCTGGGCGTGAACACGTTCCTGATGTACGGGTTCTTCAACACCGTGCCGCGTGAGCTCGACGAGGCGGCCAAGATGGACGGCGCCACGCACACGCAGATCTACTGGACGATCGTGCTGCGCCTGGTCACGCCCATCCTGGCGGTGGTCGGCCTGTTGTCGTTCATCTCCTCGTTCGGAGACTTCCTCATCGCGAAGGTGGTCCTGCAGCGGCCGGAGAACTGGACGGTCGCCGTGGGGCTCTACTCGCTCGCAGCCGACGAGCGCACGGCCCCGTGGGGCGTGTTCGCCGCCGGAGCGGTCATCGCCGCGATTCCCGTGGTGGTGCTGTTCCTCTTCCTGCAGAAGTACATCGTCGGCGGCCTGACGGCGGGCTCGGTCAAGGGATGAGCGATCGGCCCGCGCTCTGGGGGCCCACGGTTCTGCTGGACCAGCCGCACCACGACGGCTCGGCGCTGTACGTCCCGCGCGCGACGCCGCGTCTCGGGGACGTCGTGCCCGTCCGGGTGCGCGTCCCCGCGGCGCGCAGCGAGCGCGGCGTGCACGTACGCGCGGTCCGCGACGGTGAGCCGCGGCTCGTGCCGGCCCGGCTCGAGCGGGCTGACGAGCACGAGCGGTGGTACGTCGCGGACGTCGTGGTGCACAACCCCGTCACGCAGTACCGGTTCCTGCTCGACGAGCCCGGCGGCTACCTCTGGCTCAACGGTCGCGGCCTGCACCGCCGGGACGTCACCGACGCCGCGGACTTCCGCCTGACCGTGCACGAGCCCGCGCCGCAGTGGCTCGGCGACGCCGTGGTGTACCAGGTGTTCCCGGACCGGTTCGCACGCTCGTCGGGTCACGAGGGGCCGCCCCGGGGCCTGCTCCCGGACTGGGCGATCCCCGCCGCGTGGACCGACGAGCCGATAGCGGCGGGTCGAGGCGTCGGCCAGCAGCTGTTCGGCGGCGACCTGCGCGGCATCGTCTCGCGCCTGGACCACCTGCAGCGGCTCGGCGTCGACACGGTCTACCTCACGCCGGTCTTCCCGGCGCGTTCGAACCACCGCTACGACGCGACGACGTTCGCCGGCGTCGACCCCGTGCTGGGCGGTGACGAGGCGCTGGCCGCGCTGTCCGCCGCGGTGCACGCACGCGGCATGCGGCTCATGGGGGACCTGACCACCAACCACACAGGCGCGGGGCACGAGTGGTTCGTCCGTGCGCAGTCGGACCGTTCGAGCGCCGAGGCGGCGTTCTACTACTGGACCGATGACGAGCCGGGCTACGTCGGCTGGCTCGAGCACGCGTCGCTGCCGAAGCTCAACTACGGCGCGCCCGAGCTCCTCGAGCGCATGGTCACCGGGCCGGGCTCGGTGGCCGAGCGGTGGCTGCGGCCGCCGTTCGACCTGGACGGCTGGCGCATCGACGTCGCGAACATGACCGGGCGCTACCGCGACCAGGACCACGCGCACGCGTTCGCCCGAGCGCTGCGCGCGACGATGGCCCAGGTCAAGCCGGACGCGGCGCTCGTCTCCGAGCACTTCCACGACGCGGCGGCGGACCTGGCGGTCGGCGGCTGGCACGTCAACATGAACTACTCGGCGTTCACGCGTCCCGTCTGGACCTGGCTCGTCGAGCCGGGGTCGACGCTGCCGTTCATGGGCATGCCCGTGCCGGTGCCGCGCGCGGGTGGCGCCGAGATGGTCGAGACCATGCGGGACTTCGACTCGACCGTGCCGTGGACGGTGACCCGCCACCAGTGGAACCTGCTCGGTTCGCACGACACGGCACGCATCCGCACCGTGACCGGTACACGTGAGGGCGTCGAGGTGGCCGTGGGGCTGCTGATGACGTATCCGGGCACCCCGGTCGTGTGGGCCGGCGACGAGGGCGGGCTGACCGGCATCAACGGCGAGCACGGGCGCGTGCCGATGCCGTGGGGGCGCATCGACGGCGAGCCGGGTGGCGGTGGCGCGGCGTGGGACGAGGCGACGTTCGACGTGTACCGCACGCTGATCGCATTGCGTCGCTCCTGCCGAGCGCTGCGCGAGGGTGGTCTGCGCTGGGCGTTCGTCGACTCCGACGCGGTGGGCTACCTGCGCGAGACGCCCGACGAGCGCGTTCTCGTCGTGCTGGCGCGTGCGGCGTGGGGCGGCGTGCGGCTCGGGCTGGTGAACGACGGCGCCGAGAACCTCTACGGCGGCGCGGAGCTGGGGACGACTCCCGGGTCCGTGGACGTGCCCGCCGTACCGGGCCCGTCCGTGCAGGTGTGGCGCCTGGGCTGAGCCGGGACGGGCCCCCGGCTGCGTACGCTTGACCCGATGACCATGCTGGAGCACCTCGACGTCGACGGCTACGCCGACGTCGACCGTGAACGATGGGTCCCGGAGTCGGCGAAGTCCAAGGGCCGCACGCCGTTCGAGCGCGACCGGGCGCGCATCGTGCACTCCTCGGCGCTGCGCCGTCTCGGTGCCAAGACGCAGGTGCTCGGACCCTCGTCGGACGACTTCGTGCGCACCAGGCTCACGCACACCCTCGAGGTCGCCCAGGTGGGGCGGGAGATCGGCAAGGCGCTGGGCTGCGACCCGGACGTCGTCGACACCGCGTGCCTCGCGCACGACCTCGGTCACCCTCCGTTCGGGCACAACGGCGAACGTGCCCTGGCTGCGCTCGCGCGCGACATCGGCGGCTTCGAGGGCAACGCGCAGACGTTGCGTCTGCTGACGCGGCTCGAGCCGAAGGTCGTCGACGCCGACGGCCGGTCGGTCGGGCTGAACCTGACGCGCGCCTCGCTCGACGCCTCGGTGAAGTACCCGTGGCGCTACCTGCAGGGGCCGGTGAGTGCGGCGAGCGGGCGCCCCACTCACAAGTTCGGCGTGTACGAGGACGATCTCCCGGTCTTCACGTGGCTGCGCCAGGACGCGCCCGAGGGGCGCAAGTGCCTCGAGGCGCAGGTCATGGACCTGGCGGACGACATCTCGTACTCGGTGCACGACGTCGAGGACGCGGTCGTCGGCGGGCGCCTCGACCTCGCCGTGCTGTCGCAGCCCGACGAGCGCGCGCGCGTCGTCGAGGCGATCCAGACGTGGTACGGCGACGCGGTCGACGAGGCCGGGCTGCTCGCGGCGATGGACCGCCTGGTCCACGCGCGCCTGTGGGCACCGGGCTTCGACGGCTCGCGCGGTGCGCTCGCGATGCTCAAGGACGCGACGAGCCAGCTCATCGGACGGTTCGCCAAGGCGTCCCAGAAGGCCACGCGCGAGCAGTACGGACAGGGTCCGCTCACGCGGTACGCCGCCGACCTCGTCGTCCCGGTCACCACCCAGGCCGAGATCCTGGTCCTCAAGGGGCTCGCCGTCGCCTACGTGATGGCCCCGCGTGAGCTCGAGCCGCTCTACCACCGGCAGCGCGAGGTGCTGACGGACCTCGTGCGGATCATGGCCGACCGTGCGCCGCTCGCTCTCGAGCCGCCGTTCGCCGCGGACTGGACGCAGGCGGGCGACGACGCCGCGCGCCTGCGCGTGGTGATCGACCAGGTCGCCTCGCTCACGGACGTGTCCGCGGCCGAGGCGCACGCGCGTCTGGTCCGTCCTCCGCGCCACTGACCGTCCTTCGTGAGCGCGCGTGGCGGTGTGCGCCCCATCCGCGCCGTGAGCCCGACGTCGCGGCGGGCATGGCCGCCGGTGGCTGGAGCGGCCGGCTGGTCGGCATGTCCGGCGTGTGCACTTGCGTGCAGTTCGCCCGGAATCGTTGACGCGTTTCACCAGGTCTGGCTAGCGTCGGTGGCGAGGGGTTTGTGAATACCCCTTACTAATACCGCACTTCCCATCGCACCGGGAGGCAAGGATGCAGCACCTCGACGAAGAGGCCGGCGACTCGGCCGGGACAGCACGCACGATCACCCGCCGTCGACGACGCAGCGCGCTGGTCGGGCTCGCCGCCGCGGCGGCGCTCGTCACGGCCGGACTGGTCGCCGCGCTGCCGGCCACGGCGGCCGGCACGTTCACGGCGACCTTCACGTCGGCAGGCGACTGGGGGACCGGTCACC
Source organism: Actinomycetes bacterium (assembly GCA_023432565.1). Taxonomy (GTDB): domain Bacteria; phylum Actinomycetota; class Actinomycetes; order Actinomycetales; family Cellulomonadaceae; genus Cellulomonas. The sequence continues at coordinate 21,430 of JAEYUL010000064.1, forward strand.
AGGCGACCGTCCAGGTCACCAACGGCACGACGAGCACGGCGTCGAGCTGGACGCTCGAGTTCGACCTGCCCGCCGGCACCACGATCACCAGCGCGTGGGACGCGGACGTGACCCGCACCGGCAACCACTACAGGATCACCTCGAAGAGCTGGGCCGGCCCCTTCGCCCCGGGCGCCTCCCAGAGCTGGGGGTACGTGGGCAGCGGCCCGTTCGCGCAGCCCACGGGCTGCACGATCAACGGTGCCAGCTGCACCGGCGGCACCGTCCCGACGAACCCGACGACGAACCCGACGACGAACCCGACGACGAACCCGACGACGAACCCCACCTCCGACCCCAGCGGACGCAAGCTGGTCGGCTACTTCGCGGAGTGGGGCGTCTACGGGCGCAACTACCACGTCAACAACATCAAGACCTCAGGCAGCGCGTCGAAGCTGACGCACATCCTGTACGCGTTCGGGAACACGACGGGCGGTCAGTGCTCGATCGGCGACTCCTTCGCGGCGTACGACAAGGCCTACACCGCCGACCAGAGCGTCGACGGCGTCGCCGACACGTGGGACCAGCCCTTGCGAGGCAACTTCAACCAGCTGCGCAAGCTCAAGGCCGCGAACCCGGGCCTCAAGGTCATCTGGTCGTTCGGCGGCTGGACCTGGTCGAGCGGCTTCACCGCCGCCGCGGCCAACCCGACCGCGTTCGCGGACTCGTGCTACTCGCTGCTCAACGACAGCCGGTGGGTCGGGCTGTTCGACGGGATCGACATCGACTGGGAGTACCCCAACGCGTGCGGCCTGAGCTGCGACGCCAGTGGGCCGCAGGCGCTCGACCGTGTCGTCACCGCACTGCGCAACCGGTTCGGCCCGAGCTACCTGATCACGGCAGCCATCACCGCCGACGGCAGCACCGGCGGCAAGATCGACGCGACCGACTACGCGACGGCGGCGACCAAGCTCAGCTGGATCATGCCGATGACGTACGACTACTTCGGTGCGTTCAACCCGCAGGGACCGACGGCGCCGCACTCGCCCCTGGTGTCCTACGCAGGCATCCCGCAAGCCGGGTTCACCACGGAGGCGGCGGTGACCAAGCTGATCGCCAAGGGCATCCCGGCGAGCAAGATCCTGCTGGGCGTCGGGTTCTACGGACGCGGCTGGACGGGCGTCACGCAGAGCACGCCCGGCGGCTCCGCGACCGGCGCCGCACCTGGAACGTACGAGGCGGGCGTCGAGGACTACAAGGTCCTCAAGAACCGCTGCCCGGTCACCGGGACGGTCGGCGGGACCGCGTACGCGAAGTGCGGCAGCGAGTGGTGGAGCTACGACACGCCCGCGACGATCGCCATCAAGACCGCCTGGGCCAGGAGCAAGGGCCTCGGCGGGGCGTTCTTCTGGGAGCTGTCGGGCGACACCAGCAACGGCGAGCTGATCTCTGCGCTCAAGGCGGGCATCGGCTGACCGAGCGGTGACGCGAGGGGGCCGGCGCACGGGCGTCGGCCCCCTCGTCGTCGTCCGGGCCCGCAGGCCTCACTCTCCCGGCCGTCGGGACGGCGACGAGGACGACCTAGACTCCAGGCGTGGCGGGACGCATCCGGCGGGAGGACGTGGAGGCGGTCCGCGAGCGTGTGCGCATCGAGGAGGTCGTCGGCGCGCACGTCCAGCTCAAGCCCGCGGGCGTCGGCTCGCTCAAGGGGCTGTGCCCCTTCCACGACGAGCGCTCGCCGTCGTTCCACGTGCGCCCGCAGGTCGGGAGGTACCACTGCTTCGGCTGCGGCGAGGGCGGCGACGTCATCGACTTCGTCACCAAGGTCGACGGCCTGGGGTTCGCGGAGGCCGTGGAGTACCTCGCGGGCCGGGTCGGTGTGCAGCTGCGCTACGAGGAGGGCGGCCCCACCAGGCCGGCCGAGGAGCCGGGACGCCGCCGGCGCCTGATCGAGGCCCACAAGGTCGCGGAGGAGTTCTACCGCGAGCAGCTCGCGACGCCGGGCGCCGCAGCCGGGCGGCGGTTCCTCGCCGAGCGCGGTTTCGACCGCAGCGCCGCCGAGCAGTTCGGCGTGGGGTTCGCGCCGACCGGCTGGGACGCGCTGCTCAAGCACCTGCGGGGCCGCGGCTTCACCGAGCCCGAGCTGATCGCCTCGGGGCTGGTCAGCCAGGGTCAGCGCGGGGTCTACGACCGGTTCCGCGGACGCCTCGTCTGGCCGATCCGCGAGGTGACCGGTGAGACCATCGGGTTCGGCGCCCGCCGGCTGTTCGACGAGGACAACGGCCCCAAGTACCTGAACACCCCCGAGACGCCGCTGTACCGCAAGTCGCACGTGCTCTACGGCCTGGACCTGGCCAAACGTGAGATGCAGCGGGACAAGCGCGTGGTCGTCGTCGAGGGCTACACCGACGTCATGGCGATGCACCTGTCCGGCATCGGGTCCGCGGTCGCGACCTGCGGCACGGCCTTCGGCTCGGACCACGCACGCATCGTGCGCCGGCTGATCGGCGACTCTGGTGCGAGCAGCGGCGTGCAGCTCGCGACGGGAGCCTCGGTGGGTGGCGAGGTGATCTTCACGTTCGACGGCGACGAGGCGGGCCAGAAGGCCGCGCTGCGCGCGTTCGGGGAGGACCAGACGTTCGCCGCGCAGACGTTCGTCGCGGTCGAGCCGAGCGGCATGGACCCGTGCGAGCTGCGCCAGAACCGCGGACCGGACGCGGTGCGCGCCCTCGTCGCCGGCCGTCAGCCGCTGTTCGCCTTCGTGCTGCGTGCGACCCTGCGCTCGTACGACCTGACGACCGCGGAAGGGCGGGTGGCGGCGCTGCGCAGCGCGGCACCGGTCGTCGCGGGCATCCGGGACGCCGCGCTGCGGCCCGAGTACACACGCCTGCTCGCGGGCTGGCTCGGCATGGAGGACCTGTCCGGCGTGCAGCGCGCCGTCGAGGCCGCGCGTGGTCGCGGCGGTCAGCCCGGGCGGGGTCCGGCGAGCACCGGCCGCCCGGGTGGCGAACCGCCGCGTCCGCCACGCCCGGTCCGTCCCGGGCCGGTCGACCCGGTCCTCATGGTCGAGCGCACCGCGCTCGAGGTCGTGCTGCAGGCCCCCGCCCTCGTCCCGGCGGAGTTCGACGAGCTCGGCGCCGACGCGTTCGCGGCGCCCGCGCACCGGGCCGTGCACGAGGCGATCCGCGCTGCCGGAGGTGTGGCGGTCGGTCGGGCGTCGGTCGGGGAGGACGGCAGCTCCACGGCGTGGGTCGGTGCGGTGCTCGACGAGGCCGCCGAGGCCGTGCGACCGCTCGTCACCGAGCTCGCGGTGGCACCCGTGCCCGAGGACCGGCCCGAGGCGGTCGGCGACTACGTGCGCGGCGTGGTGCTGCGCCTGGTCGAGATGGGCTTCACGCGGCAGATCGCCGAGCTGCGTGGGCGGCTGCAGCGCATGGACTCCGCCGCGGACCCGCAGGGCTACCAGGACACGTTCGCCGAGCTGGTCGCGATCGAGGGACGCCGCAGGAGCCTGCGCGAGAACGTCTGACGCGCCGACGCCTCCCGGCTCAGACGAGGACCGGCTCAGACGAGGACGCGCAGCCCGAGTCCGTCGTCGTCGCCGCCGAGCTCGTCGGCCGCAGCGGTCACCGTCATCGAGCGCAACGTCAACGCGCCGCCGTAGGACGACAGGAACGCGGTGTCGGTCGCGTCGCGCCCGGTGGCGATCCGCAGCATCCCGTCACGGGGGGCCAGCCGCGTGGCGTCCACCAGGTGCCAGCCGCCGTCGACGAAGACCTCCGCCACCGCGTGGAAGTCCATGGGCTTGAGCCGCGGCGCGTACACCGAGACCAGCCGGGCCGGCAGGTCGCACGCGCGCAGCAGCGCGACGACGAGGTGCGCGAAGTCCCGGCACACACCCCGGCGCTTGAGCAGCGTGTCCGTCGCGCCGTCGGTCGGCAGGCTGCTGCCTGACAGGTAGGTCACGTGGCGCGACACCCACGCCACGACCGCGTCGACGAGCTCGACCCCGGACAGCGCCGCGAACTGGTCGCGTGCAAAAGCCAGGAGGCGGTCCGACTCGGCGTAGCGGCTCGGCTGCCGGTACGCGACGAGGTCGAGGTCCTCCACGGGCGGGGGAGCGGCCACGCCGACCACGGAGGCCTGGTAGTCGACGACCACCCGGCCGGTCGGCGCCTGCACGCGGTGGATGCGACCGCCGTGCGGCGCCTTGATCTCGACGACGTCGAGCGGGCCGTCCTCGTGCCGCACGGTGAGCAGCTCGGAGCGGTCGTACGCGCCGTCCGCGACCGCGATGGCGAGGTAGAGCTCGAGGGGGCTGCGCACGTCGAGGGACAGGTGGCAGGAGACGGTGCGCAGCACGGTCGGCGGTCCATTTCCCCGGCTGTCGGTGGCCGGAATCGCGAGGGGGCAGCGCAAGTGTGAGGCTCGTCGAGGCGTTCGACAACCCGAGCCGAACGGCCCGGCCCAGCCGCAGGTCAGCGCCCCGTCGAAGACCCCACCACCGGCACCGGACGTGCGCTCGCGAGCACCCGGACGCCTCGTCTGCGGTCGCGGGCGGTCCCGAGCGCTGCCACCATCGGAGCGCGCCACCGGAGAACGCGACGGGGCACTCGCCCGCCCGACCCACACGGGAGCTGAGATGACGACGACGAACCTGTCCCACACGACGCAGGACGCCTGGGCGAAGGCCGCACGAGCGGGCTACGCCGTCACCGGCGGGCTGCACGTGCTCATCGGTCTGCTGGCGCTGCGGTTGGCGCTCGGCGACTCCTCGGCGTCCGCCGACCAGTCGGGCGCGCTGTCCACCGTCGCGGACGAGCCGTTCGGGCGTGTCGTGCTGTGGGTCGCGGTCGTCGCGTTCGCCGCGCTGTCCGCCTGGCAGTTCGCGAAGGCGGCGCACGTCGGAGCGGCACGCGACCGTGCCGGCTCGGGTGGGGACCGCCTCAAGGCGATCGGCAGGGGCGCGGTCTACCTCGCCCTGGCGGTCGTGACCGCCGCCTGGGCCCGCGGCAGCGGCTCGTCGTCGTCGCAGGACACCAAGGACTTCACGGCAGACCTCATGTCCGGCCCCGCGGGCCGGCTGCTCGTCGGTGCGATCGGTGTGGCGGTCATCGGGGTGGGCCTGTACCACGTCGTCAAGGGCTGGCGCCGCAAGTTCCTCGAGGACCTCGTCGCCCTGCCCCGAGGCAGCGCCGGCCGCGGAGCACGCGTCGCGGGCACCGTCGGCTACATCGCCAAGGGCGTCGCCCTCGGCGTCGTCGGCGGGCTGTTCGTCGCCGCCGCCTGGCACGCCGACGAGTCCGAGGCGACCGGGCTGGACGGTGCGATGCGCACCCTCAAGGAGGGCCCCGCCGGTCCCGTGCTGCTGGCGCTCGTCGCGCTCGGGTTCGTCGCCTTCGGCGTGTACTCGTTCGTCCGCGCGCGTTACGGGAAGCTGTAGGCGTCAGCGACCTCGTCGCAGCACGTCGCGCAGCGGTGGCACGACGACACCCTCGCGTGCCAGCTGCGCGCGCGTCCGGTTCCGATTGCGCACCACGCCCCAGACCCCGAGCGTCCACGGCACCAGGAGCGCGCAGAACGCCCAACGGTAGGCGTCCAGCGAGTACGTCGTCGCACCTGCGGGGGAGACGAGCTCGAGCACGACGCCCACCGCGAGCACCGCGCCGATCGTCGAGGTGAACCCACCTGTGTTGACGAAGCCCGAGGCCGTCCCGAGTCGGCGCGGCTCGCTGTAGGTGCGTGCGAAGTCCATCCCGACGAGCGAGACCGGGCCGCCGGACCCGATCACCGCGGCGAACAGGACGAGGTGCCACATCGGGCGCGGGGTCGCCGGGATCAGGATGGTCAACCACGCCACGAGCGTGGCGGCGCAGGACCCGAGCACGATCCAGGTGCGACGCAGCGGGTGACGTCCGGTCAACCGCCCGACGACGGGACCCGACGCCATCGCCGCGAGCGTCAGCACGGTGAGCAGCGATCCCGCCTCGGCGGTCGAACGTCCCTGCGCGGTGACGAAGAACGGCACACCCCACAGCAGTGCGACGACGTTCGCGCTGAACGGTGTCGCGAAGTGGCTCCACCAGCCCAGCCGGGTCCCGGGGGGCTGCGCCGCGGCACGGACCGCCTGCCCGAACGACTGCGGCTCGTGCGCCGTCGGCCGAGCTCCCGCAGGCTCGCGCACGCCGACGAACGCCCCGACCGTGGCCAGTGCGCCCACCCCCGCGAGCACCCCGAACGCCGGCGTCCAGCCCTCACGGTGCAGCAGCCAGGCCAGCGGGATGGCCGAGGCCAGCTGCCCCGACTGCCCGATCAGCCCGGTGACCTGCACGAGCACGGGCACCCGCCGCGCCGGGAACCACTGCGCGATGAGCTGCACCGCCGAGATGAAGATGCCCGCGTCGCCCGCGCCGATCAGGACGCGCGCGAGCAGGGCCACGGGCACGTCGTCGGCGAACGCCAGCACGAGCTGGCCCACAGCCATCACCGCCGACCCGACCCCGATCACCGCCCGCGCACCGAACCGGTCGAGCAGCCGGCCCGCGGGCAGCTGCATCCCCGCGTAGACGGCGAGCTGGACGACCGAGAACATCGACAACGCGGTCGCGCTCAGCCCGAACCGCTCGATCGCCTCGACCCCTGCCACGCCGAGGGCGCTGCGGTGCAGCACCGCGACGAAGTAGGCCGTGACCGCCGCGACGTACACCACGACCGCACGGTGCGACGACGCACGCACAGGCTGCGGCACGCCGGTCATGGGGGAGGAGCTCCGTCTCGCAAGGGGTGTCGGACCCGGCCCCGGAGGGCCGGGCCAAGCCTACGTCCGCGGCGACCGCCACCGGTTCGAAGATCACCCAGGAAGCCCGCACCCGGCGCGCGCCGCGTCGATAGGTTCGGGTCGACCACGACGACGTAGGGGCGGGACGTATGCGCCGCAGGACGATCGCTGCTGCTCTCGCACTCGCCGCCACGCTCGCAGCGTGCAGCGAGGGCGGCGGTTCGGTGCTGGCGGTCACACCGTCGCCTCCTGCCGCGACATCGGGGGGCACGGGCGTCGTCAGCGTGCCGAGCCCGACACGGTCGTCACCACGAGCCGCCCCGGACGGCACACGCTTCGCCCCTCTCGCGCTGGGTGAGGCGCGCAAGATCTCGCACTCGTCCGCCTGGACCGTGTCCCTGGTCTCGCGGGACGTGGGTGATGCACGAACCGATGGGCGAGCACCGGCTGACGGCGAGAAGTTCGTGTCCGCGAGGTTCACGGTCACCGTCGATGCGTCCGCGCTCCCCGGACAGGGCATCGACATCGCGAACGACGGTGTCGATCCCGCCGCCAGCCTCACCTTCACCTACGTCACTGCGGCCGGAAGCCCCTACGACTCGTCGCAGGGCACGGGCTGCCCCACCGACTCGCCGTTCTCCTCGCTCGGGTCCCTCCATGCCGACGGCGCGACGGCGGTGGGCGACGTGTGCGTGGCGGTGCCCGCGGACGAGGCCGCGGGTGGCGTCTGGCGAGTCTCGAACAGTGCGAACGAGGCGGTCTGGTTCGCCGGGTCCTAGCCGCGCCGGCCGACGACGCCTGATCGGACGATGATCACGCGCTCATGCCGCGTCCCTCGGCCGACCCTCGCGCCACGGTCCGCGACGTCCGGGCGCCGTGGGCGGACCATGCGTGTCCGGCACGAACGACGACGGCCCCTCATCCTGCTCTGCTGCAGGTGAGAGGCCGTTTCGTAGGAAGCTCCCCCGACTGGACTCGAACCAGTAACCCTTCGATTAACAGTCGAATGCTCTGCCAATTGAGCTACGGGGGATCGCGCTGCAGAACTCTAGCAGCCGAACGCGGGTGCTCCTGACCAGGGTCAGTCCCGCAGCCCGGCCGAGGCGCGCAGGGCGTCCTCGGCGCGGTCCACCGCGGCCGTGACCTCAGGGTCGGCCAGGTCGACGCCCTCGTCCGCGACGACCTGGGTGAACAGCTCGCCGTCCTCGTCGCGCCGCAGGGCGACCCGGGCCTGGCCGCCCGCCGGCAGCGCGACCGTCGTGGCGTGCACCACAGAGGCCTGCACGCGCTCGCGGAACGTCTGGGCGAACCGCGCCGAGCCGCGGTCGTCGTGGAACGTGAACCGGTCGGACCCGCCCCACACCCAGCGCACGGTGAGCGTGCGCGTCGCGGCGTCGAGCGAGCCGCGATCCACGTCGGCCCACGGGGTTCGCGCCACCGTGCCGTCGCTGAGCACGTAGAGCGCGAGACGGCTCGCGGCCACGCGACGTCCGTCGGTGAGGGCCGCCGCCACGAGCACGCGGTCGCCCGGCCGCAGGTCGATGCGTCGCCGGTCGTCGTCCGTCAGGGCACGGTCACGGAGGAAGGCAGCCACACGACTCACGGTACCGGCCCGTGCTCCCCGCGCCCGCGCTCGACGTGGGGGATCGGACCGCGAGCGCTCCGCGGACATCAGGGGTGGTGGGGCAGGTGGGGCTTGAACCCACGACCGACGGATTATGAGTCCGCTGCTCTGACCGGCTGAGCTACTGCCCCGGGGCCGTGCCAGGCTACCGGGCCGCGCCCGGAGCCCGGCGCGGCCGACAGTCACGGTTGCCTGCCGCACGTCCGGGGACGCCCCTGTTACCCGATCGGGTGAACGCGAGGGGCTCGGGTGTCCGAGGGGTGGTCCGGGGACGTTGGTCCCGGCGCTCGCTCGGGCGTCCGACTCGGGAGTTTTCCTCCTGATACCGCTCGTCCGAATTTCACCCGAATGCCCGCGATCTCCCAGGCCCAGCCTTCTTGCACACGTGTCCAGTTTCGGGCATAGTTCTCAGTTGTCAGCGACAACGGCAAACCCTCTGCAAGGAGGGGACGCAAAGCCACGGGGCCTACACGGTCAGCCGAGCTACCGAACGATGAAGGAGAGCCGACATGGCGATCACCACCCCTCCCACCGACGCCCCGCTCCAGCAGGGTGCGCTCCTGACCCCTGGTGAGGTCGCGGTCCTCTTCCGCGTCGACCCGAAGACGGTCACGCGTTGGGCCCAGGCCGGCAAGCTCTCGGCTGTGCGCACCCTCGGTGGGCACCGCCGCTTCCACGAGGCCGAGGTGCGCCAGCTCCTGCAGGGCGTCCCGCAGCAGCGCTCGGCTGAGTGAGGCCGCGCGCTTCGACAGCTTTCGGTACGTCCACCTGAGGGCCGGTGACTCGTCACCGGCCCTCAGGTGTGTCCGCCGCCGCACCCGACCCGGCCCGCGCCTGGCGCGCCCTCGGCTCAGGTGGGCCTGCGGGCCCCCGCGCACGCCGTGGCGGTCACGTGCGGATCCTCGACGACGAGCCCGGCCGGTCTTCCCGTGCCGCGGGTGGGCCGGCGCCCCGCGGCGTGGACGGCGCCCTCCACGATCCGCGCGACGTGGGAAGATTCTGCGCATGGCGATGCGAGAGATCCGGACTGTCGGCGACCCCGTGCTGCGTACCCCCTGCGACCCGATCACCACGATCGACGACCGGGTGCGCTCGCTCGTCGAGGACCTCCTCGAGACCGTCGACGCCGACGGCCGTGCGGGACTGGCCGCCAACCAGATCGGCGTGAGCCTGCGCGCCTTCTCGTGGAACATCGACGACGAGCTCGGCTACGTGCTGAACCCCCAGATCGTGGAGCTGTCGCAGGACGAGTACCAGGACGGCGACGAGGGCTGCCTGTCCGTGCCCGGCCTGTGGTTCCCGACGCATCGTGCCTGGTACGCGCGTGTGGTCGGCACCGACCTGGACGGGCGCGAGGTCGTCGTCGAGGGCACCGAGCTGATGGCGCGCTGCCTGCAGCACGAGGTCGACCACCTCGACGGCCTGCTGTACCTCGACCGCCTCGAGCGCTCGGTGCGCAAGAAGGCGATGCGCGCGATCCGCGAGCAGCTCTGAGCGGCCGGCGGGAGCGTCCGACACGATTCACCCGGCTGGGGGACCCCCGGCGCGGGCGCTTGGCGTGATAGCCGCACGTCGTGCATCCTGTGGACGTACGCCGCGTGCGCCACACGTGGTCCCAGCAGTGGGTAGAGGTCGTTGGGGAAGGCGAACCTCGAGCCGCTGATGGAGGACGACATGGCAGGTGCGATCACCCGCGGTGTACTTTTCGTGCACTCGGCACCCCGTGCCCTGTGCCCACACATCGAGTGGGCGGCGGGCAACGTGCTGGGTCAGCGCGTGTCCATGGACTGGACCGAGCAGCCTGCCGGGCCCGCGTTCTACCGTGCCGAGCTCTCGTGGCAGGGCACACCCGGCACCGGTGCGCGACTCGCCTCCGCGCTACGCGGATGGGCGCACCTGAGGTACGAGATCACCGAGGAACCGAGCCATGGCGTCGACGGCTCGCGCTGGAGCCACACGCCCGACCTCGGCATCTTCCACGCGGCGACCGACGTGCACGGCAACGTCGTCGTCCCCGAGGACCGCATCCGAGCGGCGCTCGAGCACGCGCAGGACCCCGCGCGGCTGCGTGCCGAGCTGGACCTCGCGCTCGGGCAGGCCTGGGACGACGAGCTCGAGCCGTTCCGCTACGCGGGTGCCGGGGCGCCCGTGCGCTGGCTGCACCGCGTCGGCTGAGGCGGCGGGCAGGTCCACGGACCTCGGACGCGCGAAGGGGCACCCCGCACGGGATGCCCCTTCGCGGCATGCCTCGGCCGGTCAGGCGGAGGTGACCACGAGCGCGACGTTGTGCCCGCCGAAGCCGAACGAGTTGTTGATCGCGGCGATCTGCCCGTCCGGAAGGGCGCGCGGCGTGTCGCGGACCAGGTCGAGCACGAGCTCGGGATCGGGCTGCGCGACGTTGATCGTCGGGGGAGCCTGACGCTCGTGCACGGCCAGCACCGTGAAGATCGTCTCGAGCGCCCCGGCGCCGCCCAGCAGGTGGCCGGTCATCGACTTCGTCGCGGAGAGCGCGACATGGTCCGCGTCGTCGCCCAGCACCCCGCGGATCGAGCGCGCCTCGATGAGGTCGCCGACCACGGTCGAGGTGGCGTGCGCGTTGACGTGCACGACGTCGGTGGCGGCGACCGCCGACTCCTGCAGAGCGGCGCGCATGGCCCGGATCTGCCCGTCGCCGCTCGGCTCCGGGGACGTGATGTGGTACCCGTCGGCGGACAGCCCGACGCCGGCGACGCGCGCGTACACGCGAGCGCCGCGCGCGGCGGCGTGCTCGGCGCTCTCGAGGACGACGACGCCCGCGCCCTCGCCGATGACGAAACCGTCCCGCTCGACGTCGTACGGCCGGGACGCACCCTGCGGGTCGTCGTTGCGCAGCGAGAGCGTGCGGGACGCGGCGAACGCGGCGATGGGCATCGGGTGGATGGTCGCCTCGGTGCCGCCGGCGATCACGACGTCGGCGCGGCCCGCCCGGATCATGTCGACCCCATAGCCGATCGCCTCCGCGCCTGACGCGCACGCGGAGACCAGCGCGTGCGCGCCGGCCTTCGCGCCGAACTCGAGCGACACGAAGGCCACGGGGGAGTTCGGCATGAGCATCGGGACCGTCATCGGCAGGACGCGCCGGGCGCCCTTCTCGCGCAGGAGGTCCCAGCCGTCCAGCGTGGTCCAGATGCCGCCGATGCCGGACGAGACGACAGCGCCGAGGCGCACGCCGTCGATCTCGGGTGCGCCCGCGTCCGCCCACGCCTCACGTGCGGCGATGATCGCGTACTGCGTCGAGGGGTCCATGCGCTTGAGCTCGGGCCGCTCGAGCACGTCGCTCGGCTTGACCTTGATCGTGGCCGCGAACTCGACGGGGATGCCGTACTGCGACGACCAGTCCTCCTCGAACGGGCGAGCACCCGACTCGCCGGCGAGCGCAGCGGCCCACGTGCTCTTCACGTCGCCGCCCAGCGGCGTGGTGGCGCCCAGGCCGGTGACGACGACGTCGGTCGTGTGGCTCATCGTTGCTCCCAGTGAGGTCGGGTCCCGGTCTCGCAGGTGGTGCGGCGGCCCCCGTTGCGGGGCCGCCGATCCGTCCCGCGCACACGGGCGCGGGACGGATCAGTGGCTGCGCGGACCCGGCCGTGCTCAGGTCCGCGTCGTGCGGGCAGTGCTCAGGCCTGCGCCTTCGTGATGAAGCTGACCGCGTCGCCGACGGTCGCGAGGTTCTTGACCTCGTCGTCGGGGATGCGCACGTCGAACTTCTCCTCGGCGAGCGTGACGATCGTCATCATCGACAGCGAGTCGATGTCCAGGTCGTCGGTGAACGACTTCTCGGGCTGGACCGCGTCGGTCGGCAGGCCGGTCTCCTCGCTCACGATCTCGGCCAGGCCGGCCAGGATGTCCTGCTCGCTGTACGCCATGGGTGTCTCCTTCGTGGTGCCGTTAGGGGTCGGACGAACGGTACAGCCGGGGTGACCGCACCGAGTGGACGGGCCGTGGGACGACGGCGGGCGCTAGGGCAGGACGACGACCTGAGCCGCGTAGACGAGACCGGCACCGAACCCGATCTGCAGCGCGAGCGCACCGGAGGACACCTGGCCCTCACGCAGCAGGCGCTCGGTGGCCAGCGGGATGGAGGCGGCCGAGGTGTTGCCGGTGTCGGCGATGTCCCGGCCGACGACGACGGTCTCGGGCAGCTTCAGCTGCTTGATCATCTGGTCGATGATCCGCATGTTCGCCTGGTGCGGGATGAAGGCCTCGATGTCGTCGGCCGTGACGCCGGCGGCGTCGAGCGCCTTCTGGGCGACGGGTGCCATCTGCCACACCGCCCACTTGAAGACCGACTGACCCTCCTGGCGCAGCGTGGGCCAGCCCGCGCCCGCCTGGGTGTCCTTCCAGGAGTGCGTCTGGCGGATCGCCTGCGCCTGACCGCCGTCGGAACCCCAGATCGTCGGGCCGATGCCGGGGGTGTCCGAGGGACCGATCACCACGGCACCCGCGCCGTCACCCAGAAGGAAGGAGATCGATCGGTCCGTCGGGTCGATGAAGTCGCTCATCTTCTCGGCGCCGATGACGAGCACGTGGCGGGCCGAGCCCGCGCGCACGAGCGCGTCGGCCTGACCGATGCCGTAGCAGTAGCCCGCGCACGCCGCCGAGATGTCGAAGGCTGCCGCGGGAGTCGCCCCGATGCGGTCGGCGATGATCGCCGCGCCGGCCGGCGTCTGGTGGAAGTACGTCACCGTGGACAGGATCACCACGTCGATGTCGGCACCCGTCAGGCCCGCGTGCGCGATGGCTGCGCGGGCCGCCTGCTCGGCGAGCTCCAGCACGTCGGTCTCGGCCGAGGCGCGCGCGCGCGTGACGATGCCGGTGCGCTGGCGGATCCACTCGTCGGACGAGTCGATCGGCCCGGCGATCTCGTCGTTCGTCACCAGGCGCTCGCCGCGCACGCCGCCGATCCCGAGGATGCGCGTGTGGGCGGGGCCGGTGCTCTGCGTCAGGGTGGGACGGGTCACGACGACTGCTCCTGGCTGCTGGCGGACGGGGCCGAGCCCGCGTCCGGGGTGGGTCCGGCGTGGCGTCGCACGAGGTCACGTGCGGCGTCCAGGTCGGCGGGCGTCTTGACGGCGACCGTCTCGACCCCGGGCAGCGTACGACGCGCCAGGCCGGTCAGGACACCGCCCGGGGCGACCTCCAGCAGACCCGTCACGCCGAGCTCCAGGAGGGTCGAGCAGCACAGGTCCCAGCGCACCGGATGGGCGACCTGCGCGACGACGAGCTCGAGCGCGCGGCTGCCGGAGGGGACCACCGAGCCGTCCGCGTTGGTCAGGAGCGTGACCGTCGGGTCACCGGGCGTGACTCCCTCGGCGGCCGCCCGCAGCTCCGCGACCGCGGGAGCCATGTGCTCGGTGTGGAACGCGCCGGCGACCTGCAGGGCGATCACGCGCGCCTTGGCCGGCGGCTGCGCGGCCAGCGCGGCGAGCGCGTCGAGGGTCCCCGCGGCGACGACCTGGCCGCCGCCGTTGACGTTGGCGGGCACGAGCCCGTGACGCTCGAGCGTGGCGAGCACCTCGTCCGGGTCGCCGCCCAGGACGGCGCTCATGCCGGTCGGGGTCACGGCCGCAGCCCGCGCCATCGCGGAGCCCCGGACGGCGACCAGGTGCAGTGCCTCGTCGTCGGTCAGGACACCGGCGACCGCGGCGGCCGCGAGCTCGCCCACCGAGTGCCCTGCCGTGACGTCGACGCGGCCCGCGGCTGCATCGACGAGCGGGGCGTCCTGCGGCGCGTCGAGCACCTCGCGCAGGCTCGCCAGCGCGGAGGCGACGAGAAGGGGCTGGGCGACGGCCGTGTCGCGGATCGTGTCCGCGTCCGACGTCGTGCCGTGCGCGACGAGGTCGAGGCCGGTCGCCTCGCAGGCACGGGCGATCGACGAGGCGAAGGAGGGCAGCTCGAGCCAGGGGGCGAGCATTCCGGGGGACTGGGCACCCTGTCCGGGGCAGACGACGACGAGCACCCGTCAACTCTGCCCGCACCTGCCCGGGGCACCCGGTCGCGGCGCGCACCGAGATTTCCGCACGCCGTTGTGCGTGTCCTACAAGCCGCAGACCCGTGCGTGCTCGCAGAGACGCGCGTCCCGCGTCAGATGGTCGATCCGAGCCGACCGACGGCCAGCGCGGTCTGCAGCACGTAGGACTCACGGGGGTCGAGCGGGTCCCACCCGGTGACGTCCGCGACCCGCTTGAGGCGGTAGCGCACCGTGTTGGGGTGGACGTACAACGAGCGCGCCGCCGCCTCGAGCGAACGACCGGTGCCGAGATAGGCGGAGATGGTCTCCAGGAGCGCGCCCTGGCTCGCGGCGAGCGGCTCGTAGGCCTGGGCGACGAGCGTCTGGCGTGCGAGCGGGTCCCCGACGAGCACGCGCTCGGGGAGCAGGTCGTCGGCGGCCACCGGACGCGGCGCCTGCGGCCAGGCCGCGGCGGCCTGCAGCCCGGCGATGGCCGCGCGCGCCGAGCCGGCGCTCGTCGTGATGTCGGCGACCAGCGGGCCGATGACCACCGGACCGGGTCCGAAGCGCGGCAGGAGCGAGGTGACCGCCGCACGCAGGTCGCCCTGCCCGCCGAGGAAGATGACGAGGCGGTCGCCCTGGATGCCGACGAGCGCGTCGTCGGCGGCGCGGCGGGTCGCGCGGCGCAGGTCGGCGGCCCGGACCTCGTCGATCGGAGCCGCCGTGGTGCCCACCACCACGAGCGTCTGGCCGCGTCCGCTCCATCCGAGCGCGGCGACGCGTGAGCGCGTCGAGTCGTCGACGTCCCCGCGCACGAGCGCGTCGACGACGAGCGCCTCGAGCCGCGCGTCCCACGCGCCGCGGACCTCGGCCGCGCGGGCGTAGACCTCGGCCGCGGAGAACGCGACCTCGCGCGAGTAGAGCAGGACCGCCTCGCGCAGCTCGCGCTCCTCGCCCGGGGCGGCGAGCCGGTCGGCGTGCGTCTCCACCACGTCGACGACGACGCGCACGAGGTGCAGCGTGTGCTGCAAGGAGATCGAGCGCGTCAGCTCCGGCGGTGCGCTCGCGAAGATGTCGCTCACGCCGTGCGGGGGCCGCGAGGAGTCCGCGTACCAGGCGATGAACGCGCTGATGCCCGCCTGGGCCACCAGGCCGACCCACGAGCGGTCCTCTGCGGGCAGCGCGCGGTACCAGTCCAGGTCCTCGTCGAGGCGCCGCATCGCGGCGGCGGCGAGCAGGCCGGCGCCCTCGCGGACGCGGCGCTGCGTCTCGGTCGGGGCGGCGGCCGTGGGCGCTGTGGACGTCCCACCCGCCTTCGCGGAGCGCGCGCCAGCGGGTTCGACGGTTCGGGACATGCGCCGAGCATAGGGGTGTGGTTGTGGGAAGTCGACAAACCCGCCGTTCGTGAGACCCCTCGCAGAGGTGCGCGACTGCGCCGGACGAGGGTCCGGCTCGTCGGATTGGCCGGTCTCGACCGGGACGGCCGGACCAGACCGGGTTAGGGTCGCACCATGGCTCTGCTGCCCCGCCTACGACAGCTCATGCGTCGGCCGTCGTCCGCGTCGCGTGTCGGTGCCCGCCGTCCGACCAGCAGCGCGCGGCGCGGAGACACGCTGCACGAGGACGCGTTGCGATCGATGCTGTCCGACGACCCCAACAACGTGCGCGCCTTCGCGGCCCTCGCGGAGATCGTCCGCCGCCGCGCCAGCGAGACCGGCCCGGACGGCGACCCGCTGACCGCGCCCCAGGACGAGGTCGCCAAGCAACGGGCCGCCGACCTGGCGGTGTGGTCGCTCGGTGAGGAGCTCGCCGGCAACCCACGCGCCTGGTACCCGCTGATCGAGGTCGCCCGGCTCTCGGTGAAGGACGACCACGAGGGCACGCTGCGCCGACTGACGACGGCCGCCGAGCGGGACCCGACCGGGTCCGCGCTGCTCGAGGCGCTCGAGCTGCTGCGCGAGGCGGGCAAGCCCGTCGACGCCCTCGGGCTCGGCGTCGGGCACTGGCGTCCGCGTGAGCACCGGCCCGAGGTGGCCCGCCAGCTGGTGCTCGCGGCCATCGAGGCGGACCGGCCGCTCGAGGCCAAGCAGTACGTCGAGAACCTGGACCTGTACCCGGACCAGCGGGCCGTCGCGGGACTGCGTGCCGAGCTGAAGCACCTCCTCGCACAGGCGACGCAGTCCATCCCCGGCACCTGAGCCGCGCCGGACCCGCGGGAAGTCCCGCGAGGGCAGGCAGAGCACGACGAAGGGGGCCGGCACCAGGCCGGCCCCCTTCGTCGTGCTCAGACGTGCGTCAGCTGTCGCCGCCGGTGTTGCCGGAGGTGCCGGCGGTGACGTCGTACAACCGGTAGCGCTCGATCGCCTGCGCCGGCGCGTCGGGCGCGACCGCGCCGGTCCGCGCGAGCTGCTGCAGCACGCGCACGACGGTCGAGGGGCCGTCGATCTTGAAGTGGCGACGAGCCGCCGCGCGCGTGTCGGAGAAGCCGAAGCCGTCCGCACCGAGCGTCGCGTACGTGCCCGGCACCCACGCCCGGACCTGGTCGGCGACGAGGTGGTCGTAGTCCGTCGTCGCGACGAACGGACCCTCGGCGCCCGCCAGCTTGCGGGTCAGGTACGGCACCCGCGGCTCCTCGTGCGGGTGCAGGAACGCGTGCTCGTCGGCCGCGAGTGCGTCGCGACGCAGCTCGTTCCACGAGGTCACCGACCACACGGCCGCCCGCACGCCCCAGTCCTCGGCGAGCAGCTTCTGCGCCTCGAGGGCCCACGGCACCGCCACGCCCGAGGCGAGGATCTGGGCACGGGGCCCCTCGCCCTCGGCGGGAGACAGCAGGTAGATGCCCTTGAGGATGCCCTCGACGTCGACACCCTCGGGCTCGGCCGGCTGGACGATCGGCTCGTTGTAGACCGTGAGGTAGTAGATGACGTCCCGGTCCCGGCCGCCGTTGTCCTCGGCGTACATCCGGTCGATGCCGTCACGCACGATGTGCCGCAGCTCGTAGCCGTACGCGGCGTCGTAGTGCACGACGTGCGGCATGGTGCCGGCGAGCAGCGGCGAGTGACCGTCGGCGTGCTGCAGGCCCTCGCCCGTCAGCGTCGTGCGTCCCGCGGTGGCTCCGATGAGGAAGCCGCGCGCCATCTGGTCTCCGGCCGCCCAGAACTGGTCGCCCGTGCGCTGGAAGCCGAACATCGAGTAGTAGAAGTAGAACGGCACCAGCGGCTCGCCGTGCGTCGCGTAGGACGTGCCGACCGCCTGGAACGCCGAGGCCGAGCCGGCCTCGTTGATCCCGGTGTGCATGATCTGCCCGGCCTCGGACTCCTTGTAGCTCAGCATGAGCTCGCGGTCGACCGCGAGGTAGTGCTGGCCGACGGTGTTGAAGATCTTCGCGCTCGGGAAGATCGAGTCGAGGCCGAAGGTGCGGGCCTCGTCGGGGATGATCGGCACCAGGCGGTGGCCGAACTCCTTGTCCTTGAGCAGGTCCTTGAACAGGCGCACCAGCGCCATGGTCGTGGCGACCTCCTGCTGGCCCGAGCCCTTGGCGAGACCCTCGTACTTCTCGGGTGCCGGCGTCGCGACGGGCGCGTACGTCGAACGCCGCTCGGGCACGAAGCCGCCGAGCTGGCGCCGCCGCTCGAGCAGGTACTGGATCGCCTCGTCGTCCTGCCCCGGGTGGTAGTACGGGGGCAGGTACGGGTTCTCCTCGAGCTGGGCGTCCGTGAACGGGATGTGCAGCGTGTCGCGCAGCGTCTTGAGGTCGTCGATCTTGAGCTTCTTCATCTGGTGCGTGGCGTTGCGACCGGCGAAGCCCGAGCCCAGGCCGTAGCCCTTGATCGTGTGGGCCAGGATGATCGTCGGCTGGCCCGTGTGCTCACGCGCCGCCTTGTAGGCCGCGTAGATCTTGCGGTAGTCGTGCCCGCCGCGCTTGAGCGCCCAGATCTCGTCGTCGGTCATCTTCTCGACCAGCGCCTTGGTACGCGGGTCGCGACCGAAGAAGTGCTCACGGATGAACGCGCCGTTCTCGGCGCGGTACGTCTGGAAGTCGCCGTCCGGCGTGATGTTCATGAGGTGGACGAGCGCGCGGTCCTTGTCGGCGTTGAGCAGGACGTCCCACTCGCGGCCCCAGATGACCTTGATGACGTTCCAGCCCGCGCCGCGGAACTCGGCCTCGAGCTCCTGGATGATCTTGCCGTTGCCGCGCACGGGACCGTCGAGGCGCTGCAGGTTGCAGTTCACGACGAACGTCAGGTTGTCGAGGTTCTGCTGCGCAGCGAGGTGGATCAGGCCGCGCGACTCGGGCTCGTCCATCTCGCCGTCGCCGAGGAACGCCCAGACGTCCTGCTGGCTGGTGTCCTTGATCCCGCGGTTGTGCAGGTAGCGGTTCGTCCACGCCTGGTAGATCGCCCCCGACGGACCCAGGCCCATCGAGACGGTCGGGAACTCCCACAGGTCCGGCGCGAGGCGGGGGTGCGGGTAGGACGGCAGGCCGCCGCCGGGGTGCGACAGCTCCTGGCGGAAGCCGTCGAGCTGGTGCTCGGTGAGCCGGCCCTCGAGGAAGGCGCGCGCGTACACGCCGGGGGAGGCGTGGCCCTGGAAGTAGACCTGGTCGCCGCCGCCGGGGTGGTCCTTGCCCCGGAAGAAGTGGTTGAGGCCGACCTCGTACAGCGTCGCGACCGACGCGTACGACGAGATGTGCCCGCCGACCGCGATCCCGGGGCGCTGGGCGCGCGTCACCATGACCGCGGCGTTCCAGCGGTTCCAGGAGCGGTAGCGCCGCTCGATGGCCTCGTCGCCGGGGAAGTACGGCTCGTTGTGCACCGCGATCGTGTTCACGTACGGCGTGTTGAGCGACGCCGGGATCGCGACGTTCTTCTCCCGCGCGTGGCGCAGGAGGCTCATGAGGACGTACCGCGCGCGCGGCCCACCCTTGGAGTCGATCAGCCCGTCGAGGGACTCGAGCCACTCGCCGGTCTCGTCGGGGTCGATGTCGGGTACCTGGCTGAGCAGGCCGCCGATCAGCGGACCCGTCTCGTCGATCTGAGCCACCAGTGCTCCTCGCCTCTCGTCGGCGCGCGGGCCCGGATCGGCCTTCGCGCACATCGTCGGCCCGTCCCCGGCCACGCGCGGCTGGAAACCGTGCGCACGGGAGCGGGTAGTCCGACCCATTCTCGGACCCTCGCAGCCAGAAAGTCACACGTCGGTCGTCATGCGGCACGTGACGTCCATGACACCGCGCCGTGCCCCGGGCCGCACGGCGCGGCACGTGACGTCCATGACACCGCGCCGTGCCCCGGGCCGCACGGCGGGGTCACGGCCGTGGCCGACGGGCCTTGCCAGGTGGCGCGCGCTGCTGTGGGCTAGGTTGTGCCCAGACCGGAGGCACGCCCACGAGGGCGGCCATGACGAAGGGATCGGACGGGACGTGTCAGCCAGTGCGGATGCCGGGCAGCAGCAAGCTGCCCGCCTGGGCTTCTCCTCGGGTCAGGTGATCCAGGAGATCGGCTACGACGACGACGTCGACGAAGCCCTGCGGGAAGGCCTCGAGGCAGTCACCGGCACGGAGCTCGTCGACGAGGACTACGACGACGTCACCGACGGTGCGATCATCTGGTTCCGCGAGGACGACGGGGACCTGACCGACTTCCTGGTCGACGCGATGACCGTGCTCGACGACAACGGCCCGATCTGGGTGCTGTCGCCGAAGGCCGGCCGTCCCGGGCACGTCTCGCACTCCGACATCGAGGAGGCCGCGACCACCTCCGGCCTGCACGCGATGTCGACGTTCGCCATCGCCCCGGACTGGTCGGCGACCAAGCTCGGCACACGCGGTCGAGGCAAGTGACCCAGGGGCCGGCCACCGCGGTCGTCGGGGCTCCCGCACCCGGCTTCACGCTGTCGGACACGCACGGCACGCCCGTGACGCTCGCCGAGCTGCGTGGCACGCCGGTGGTGCTCGTGTTCGTGCCGTTCGCGTTCTCCGGGACGTGCACCGGCGAGCTGTGCGAGCTGCGGGACAACATCGAGCAGTTCGACGCCGCAGGCGTCCGGCTGCTCGTGGTGAGCTGCGACCCGATGTTCTCGCTGCGCGCGTGGGCCGAGCACGAGGGCTTCGCGTTCGACCTGCTCTCGGACTTCTGGCCGCACGGCGAGGTGGCCCGGGCGTACGGCGTGTTCGACGAGACGAGCGGGCACGCGCTGCGCGGCTCGTTCCTGGTGGACGCCGAGGGCGTCCTGCGCTGGAGCGTCGTCAACGCGCGCGGCCAGGCGCGGCCGCTCGCGGCGTACCGCGAGGCGCTCGCCGCGCTGTGAGGTGACCACGCTGCGGTACCGTCCGCCGCGGGCCGCGCGGGTGCCTCGCGCCGCGCGGGCTAGGCTGGCCAGGTGCGCTTCTGCTGTCGTCCGTGACGACCCCACCGCCCGGACCGCCCCGCGCCTGCGTGCGCGGCCTGCCAGAGGACAGCAGCGATGAGATTCGCCTCCCGCATCACCGACCTCGTCGGGGACACCCCGCTCGTGCAGCTGCACGCGGTCACCGAGGGCGTCGCCGCGACCGTGCTCGCCAAGGTCGAGTACCTCAACCCCGGCGGCTCGTCGAAGGACCGCATCGCCGCGCGCATCATCGACGCCGCGGAGCGTGACGGCCGGCTGCGGCCGGGCGGGACCATCGTCGAGCCGACGAGCGGGAACACGGGCGTCGGCCTCGCGCTGGTCGCGCAGCAACGCGGGTACCGCTGCGTGTTCGTCGTGCCCGACAAGGTCGGCGAGGACAAGCGTGCGGTGCTGCGCGCGTACGGCGCCGAGGTCGTCGTGACGCCCACGTCCGTCGCGCCCGACGACCCCGAGTCCTACTACTCGGTGTCGGACCGGCTCGCGAAGGAGATCCCCGGCGCGTTCAAGCCGGACCAGTACCAGAACCCGAACGGTCCGCTGAGCCACTACGAGACGACCGGGCCGGAGATCTGGCGCGACACCGACGGGCGCATCACGCACTTCGTCGCGGGCGTCGGCACGGGCGGCACCATCAGCGGCACCGGCCGGTACCTCAAGGAGGTCTCCGGCGGTGCGGTGCGCGTCGTCGGCGCCGACCCGGTCGGCTCGGTGTACTCCGGCGGCACCGGCCGTCCGTACCTGGTCGAGGGCGTGGGCGAGGACTTCTGGCCGGGCGCGTACGACCCGTCGGTGGTCGACGAGGTGCTCGCCGTGCCCGACGCCGAGTCGTTCGAGCTGACGCGCCGCCTCGCCCGCGAGGAGGGACTGCTCGTCGGCGGGTCCAGCGGCATGGCCGTGGCCGCGGCACTGCGCGTCGCGCGCGGCCTGCCCGCCGACGCGGTCGTCGTCGTGCTGCTGCCCGACGGCGGACGTGGCTACCTCGGCAAGATCTTCAACGACGCGTGGCTGCGCTCCTACGGCTTCAGCGCGCTGCCCGAGGAGCGCACGGTCCGCGATGTCGTCACCGCGAAGACCGGCGCGCTCCCAGCGCTCGTGCACGCGCACCCCGGCGACACCGTGCGCGACGCGATCGCGATGATGACCGAGTTCGGCGTCTCCCAGCTGCCCGTCCTGACGGCTGAGCCGCCGGTCGTCATCGGTGAGGTCGTGGGCGCGGTCGACGAGGAGTCGCTGCTGGAGCGCGTGTTCTCGGGAGAGATCGAGATGGGGGACCCGGTGGCGCGGGTCCTGCAGGACGGCCTGCCCCAGATCGGCGCGAACGAGTCCGTCTCCCAGGCGCGCAAGGCCCTGGCGTCGGCGAGCGCCCTGCTCGTCGTCGACGAGGGCGCGCCCGTCTCGGTCGTCACCCGCGCCGACCTCTTGACCTTCCTGAGCCGCTGAGGAGCACACAGGCATGACCGAGCACGAGCAGCGCCCCACCGGGGGCTTCGAGACCCTGGCGATCCACGCCGGGCAGGACCCCGACGCGACCACCGGCGCAGTGATCCCGCCCGTGCACATGAGCTCGACCTACGTCCAGGACGGCATCGGGGGGCTGCGCGGAGGGTATGAGTACGGACGGGCCGGCAACCCGACCCGCACCGCGCTCGAGACGCAGCTCGCGGCGCTCGAGGGCGGGAGCCACGCGCTGTCGTTCGCCTCGGGCCTGGCCGCCGAGGACGCGCTGCTGCGCGCCGTGCTGCGTCCGGGCGACCGCCTGCTCATCGGGAACGACGTCTACGGCGGCACGTACCGCCTCGTGTCGCGCGTCCTCGGCCCGTGGGGCGTCGAGCACCGGGTCGTCGACCTCACCGACCTCGACGGCGTGCGCACCGCGCTCGCGCAGACCGGGGCGCGCCTGCTGTGGGTCGAGACGCCGTCCAACCCGTACCTGCGGGTCAGCGACATCGCCGCCCTGGCCGAGCTCGCGCACACGGCCGGCGCGCTGCTCGTCGTCGACAACACGTTCGCCACGCCCGCCCTGCAGCGCCCGCTCGCGCTCGGCGCGGACGCCGTCGTGCACTCGACCACCAAGTACCTGGGCGGGCACTCCGACGTGGTCGGCGGCGCGGTCGTCCTCCGCGACGCCGAGCTCGCGGAGCAGGTGAAGTTCCTGCAGTTCGCGGCCGGCGCGGTGTCCGGCCCGCTCGACGCCTGGCTCACGACGCGCGGGATCAAGACCCTAGCGGTGCGCGTGCAGCGCCACGGCGAGAACGCGCAGACGGTCGCTCAGGCGCTCGTCGGGCACCCGAAGGTCGCACGCGTGCACTACCCGGGGCTGGCCGAGCACCCGGGTCACGAGCTCGCCGCACGGCAGATGGCCGGGTTCGGCGGCATCGTCAGCCTCGAGCTGGCCGACGGCGCGGCCGCACGCCGGTTCGCCGAGTCGACGCGGCTGTTCACGCTCGCCGAGTCCCTGGGCGGCGTGGAGTCGCTGGTCAACCACCCGGCGAGCATGACGCACGCGTCGGTCAAGGGCACCGAGCTCGAGGTGTCCGAGACGGTCGTGCGGCTGTCCGTCGGGCTGGAGTCCGCCGCCGACCTCGTGGCCGATCTCGAGACCGCGCTCGCGCGCGTCTGACGGCGCCGCGCAGCCCGGCGGGCGACGCGGATGCACGTCCGGACGGCCCGGTAGGGTGTGACGCCGTCGGACGTGCTGGTCGCGCGTCCGCAGGGGCCTGTAGCTCAGCTGGTCAGAGCACCGCGCTTACACCGCGGGGGTCGCCGGTTCGAACCCGGCCGGGCCCACGCCGGATGGCTCCGCGCGGCGCGCGCAGCATACGGTTCACGTCATGCCTGACATCCACGTCACCGTCGACGGCTCGGACACAGCGGCAGGGACGCGGGACGCGCCCCTGCGGACGATCAGCAGGGCGGCGCGGATCGCGCGGCCCGGGGACACGGTGCTCGTGCACGAGGGGGAGTACCGCGAGTGGGTCCGTCCCGCGCGCGGCGGCCTGTCCGACGAGCGCCGCATCACCTACGCCGCCGCGCCCGGCGAGCGCGTCGTCGTCAAGGGCTCCGAGCGCGTGACCGGCTGGCAGCCCGACGGCGGGACGGTGTGGCGGGTGAGTCTGCCGAACACGCTGTTCGGGGAGCACAACCCGTTCGCCGAGCTCGTCGAGGGCGACTGGACGATCTACGAGCCCGGCGCGCCACGCAAGCACCTCGCTGAGGTGTACCTCGACGGGCGCGCGTTCTACGAGGTGCACTCGCGCGAGGAGGTCCACGACCCGCAGCGGCGCGACGAGGTGCTCGACGTGTGGACCGGACGCCTCGTGGCGACTCACGAGCCCGACCAGACCGTGTTCGTCTGGTACGCGCAGGTGGACGCGGACGTCACGACCGTCTGGGCCAACTTCCACGGCGCCGACCCGAACTCCGAGCTCGTCGAGGTCAACGTGCGTCGCTCGGTGTTCTACCCCGACCGGCACCACCTGGACTGGATCACGGTGCGCGGCTTCGAGCTCGCGCACGCCGCGACCCCGTGGGCACCGCCGACCGCCGACCAGCCCGGGCTGATCGGCCCGAGCTGGGCCAAGGGCTGGATCATCGAGGACAACCTCATCCACGACGCGAAGTGCGCGGCGGTCTCGCTCGGCAAGGAGGCCTCGACCGGCGACAACGACTCGTCGCGGCGTGGCGACAAGCCGGGCTACCAGTACCAGCTCGAGTCGGTGTTCGCCGCACGGCACATCGGCTGGGACCGCGAGCACATCGGCTCGCACGTGGTGCGGCGCAACACGATCGTCGACTGCGGGCAGGCCGGCGTGGTCGGCCACCTGGGATGCGTGTTCTCGACGGTCGAGGACAACCACATCCACCGCATCGGCCTCAAGCGTGAGTTCTTCGGGCACGAGATCGCGGGCATCAAGCTGCACGCGGCGATCGACACGCAGATCCGGCACAACCGCATCCACGACACGAGCCTCGGCATCTGGCTCGACTGGCAGACCCAGGGCACCCGCGTGAGCCGCAACCTGCTGTACGGGAACAACCGCGACCTGTTCGTCGAGGTGTCCCACGGCCCGTACGTCGTCGACCACAACGTCCTGGCCTCGGCGGCCTCGGTCGAGGTCGTCGCGCAGGGCGGTGCCTACCTCAACAACCTCGTGGGCGGGACGGTGCGTCTCGAACCGGTGCCGGACCGCTCGACCCCCTACCACGTGCCGCACTCGACGCAGGTGGCGGGCTTCGCGGTCGTCGAGGGCGGAGACGACCGCTGGGTCGGCAACCTGTTCCTGGGCGGCGACGTGGACGACGCGTACGAGCCCGGCGGCGGGTTCCACCGGGCGGCGGGCTTCGGGACGGCCGGGTACGACGGGTGCCCGACGACCTTCGAGGAGTACCGCGAGGGCCTCGACCCGTCCCTCGGTGACCACGCGCAGTTCCGCGGCAAGCGGTTGCCGGTGCTGATCAGCGACAACGTGTACGCGAACGGCGCGACGCCGTTCCACGCCGAGGAGCGGCCCCAGGTGCTCGCGCCGGACGACGAGGTGCAGGTGACCGTCACGGACGAGGGCGACGAGGTGTACCTCGAGATCGCTCTGCCCGACGGCCTCGACGTCAGCGCGGCGCCGCCTGTCGACGGCACCGCGCTGGGTTTCGCGCACTTCCCGGACACCGCGTTCGAGCGGCCCGACGGGTCCGTGCTGCGGGCGGACGTGGACCTGCTCGGGACGGTGAAGTCCACCGGCACGCGGTACCCGGCCGGCCCGCTCGCGGAGCTGCGCGCGGGGCTCGGCAGGGTGCGCGTCTGGTAGGCGCCGCCAGGCGGTCCCGTCAGGCGGTCCCGTCAGGCCCTCACGCGCAGGTCGCGCACGGGCGTCGCGTGCCGGCGGCGCTGCTCCTTCAGCGGCCGAGGATGCGGCCGAGCAGGCCCGTGCTCGGGGTGGACGACGCCTCGTCGGCGTGGCCCGCGCACCACTGGGAGGCCGGGACCTGGCGGCGGACGTCGTCGACGTGCTGTCCGCACCCCGTCCAGGTGGTCTTGCCGCACTGTCGGCAGGTGGTCGGTGCACACATGAGCTTCTCCTCGTGGGGTCGTGCTGGTGGTCGGTGGAGCGGGGTGGCCACGGCGTCAGGCCAGGGTGAGGAAGAGCTTCTCGAGCTCGTCGGTGGTGATGCCCTCGCCTCGGTTGACGCCGTCGGGGTCCGCGACGCAGTCCTTCATGGCCGTCGCGATGATCGTGAAGCCGGCGCGGTCGAGCGCCGAGGAGACCGCCGAGAGCTGGGTGACGACGTCGCGGCACGAGTCGCCTGCCTCGACCGCCTCGATCACGGCGTTGAGCTGGCCGCGCGCGCGGCGCAGGCGGTTGAGGACGCGACGCTGGGCATCCGGGTCGGTCGGGTTCACGGTTGCTCCTCGAGAGGTGGCGGGGACGCGTCGGTCTGCTGCTGCGGGCGAGTTCACGCGTCGACCAGGTCGGGCACGACGAGCTCGCTCGCGGCGCGGTCGCCGAGGGCGGCCCGCAGCGTGAGCATGCCGCCCGAGAGCGACGCGGAGTCGAAGCCTGCCTGCGTGAGCACGCGGTGGGCGATGGCCGAGCGGACCCCGGAGGCGCACAGCACGCGCACCGGCCGGCCGTGCGCGGCCTCACGCACCTCGTCGAGGCGTCCGCGCAGCTCGGTGTGCGGGATGTTCAGGGAGTCCGGCAGGTGCCCCGTGGCGTACTCCGCCGCGGTCCGCGTGTCGAGCACCAGCGCGTCGCGCTGGACCTGCTCGAGGTCCTCGGAGTACCAGAGGCGCAGCGTGCCGTCGAGGACGTTCGAGCCCACCATGCCCGCGAGGTTGACCGCGTCCTTGGCCTGGCCGTAGGGCGGGGAGTACGCCAGGTCCAGGTCGATCAGGTCCCCGACGTGCATGCGTGCTCGGACCGCCGTGGCCAGCACGTCGATCCGCTTGTCCACGCCCTCGTGCCCGACGGCCTGCGCTCCGAGCAGCAGACCGGTCTGCGCGTCGACGTGCACGACCAGGTGGACCTGGCTCGCGCCGGGGAAGTAGCCGGCGTGCTGCAGCGGGTGCAGGTGCAGCGTGTGGTGCTCGCGGCCGGCGAGCGCGAGCGCGGCGCGGTTGGCACCGGTCGTGGCGGCGGTCAGGTTCCCCACGCGCACGACGGCGGTGCCCAGCGGGGCGGGGATCGGGCGGGCGGTGCCCGGTCGCAGGATGTCGTCGGCGACGAGCCTGCCCGCGCGGTTGGCGGGTCCGGCGAGCGGGACGGGGCGACGCAGCCCGGTGACCGCGTCGGTGGACACGACCGCGTCGCCCACGGCCCACACGTCCGGCACGGACGTGCGTCCGTGCTCGTCGACGACGATCGCGCCGCGCTCGCACTCGATCCCCGACGCCTCGAAGACCTCGGTGTTCGGGCGAACGCCGACGGACAGGACGACGAGGTCCGCCGCGACGCGCGTGCCGTCCGCCAGGACGACGACGTCGTGCTCGGCCCCGGCCTCGATCGCCGAGGCCGCGACGCCCGCCCGGACGGTGACGCCCATCGCGCGCAGCTCGTCGGTGACGAGGGTGGCCAGCTCGTGCTCCAGCGGGGGCAGCACGTGCGGAGCCAGCTCGACGAGCGTCACGTCCACGCCACGGCGCGCGAGCGCCTCGGCGGCCTCCAGCCCGATGAAGCCGGCACCGAGCACGACGGCACGCTGCGCGCCCTCGTCGACGTGCCCGCGCAGCGCGACCGCGTCCTCGACGGTGCGCAGCGTGTGGACGCGCGGGGAGTCGAGGCCGTCGACGGGCGGCCGCACGGCGCGCGCACCGGGGGCGAGCACGAGGGCGTCGTAGGGCAGGTCGAACGAGCCGTCGGCGGTCTCGACGTGCACGGTCCGGCGCTCGGTGTCGACCGCGGTGACCTCGTGCCCCGTCCGGACGTCCAGGTTCAGCGCGGCGCGCAGCGACTCGGGCGTCTGCACGAGCAGCCGCCCGGCGTCGTGGATCTCGTCGCCGACGTGGTACGGCAGGCCGCAGTTCGCGAACGAGACGTGAGCGCCGCGTTCGAGCACGACGATCTCGGCAGTCTCGTGCAGTCGTCGGGCGCGAGCGGCGCAGCTCATGCCGCCGGCCACGCCGCCGACGACGACGATGCGGGTGCGGTCTGCAGGTCGGTTCGGGGCGGTCGTCGTGCTCATGGCTCCGATCCTAGGATACCCCCAGGGGTATTGCCAAGCGCCTGGCCGTCCACCGCGCTCGCCGGGTCTGCTCGCCGGGCCCGGCGAGCCTCGTCCGGCTCGACGACCTCGGACGACGCAGCGTCTCGCCCCGCCCCGGCGGACGCCCCGCAGCCGCACCACCTCGCGGCGCCGGGGTCCGGGGCTCGTCCGTGCGGGTGCGAGGACGTACGGTGGCCCAGGGAAGGTCCGCTCGTCGAGGAGCTGCCATGGACCTGCACGCAGCACGCCGCCCGCTCAGGCTCGCCCTCGCGGCAGTCGTCGTGACGAGCGCGCTCGCGGCCGCGGTGCCGTCCGCGGCCGAGGAGGACACCCCGACGACGATGCGTGGCGTGACGCTCGTGGACACCCGGCCAGGGATGCCCGGGGGATACACCCGGCTCAGGCTCGAGGTCCGGCTCAGCGACCCCGACGGGCTGCCCGACACCCTGACGAACTTCGAGACCGAGCCCTACCCGGTCGGCTACGCCGACGTCGTCCCCGACGTGGCGGCGCGCCCCACCGACCTGCTGCGCACGGCGCTGTACTGGGACCGGCTGGACCGTACGGCGGGGACCGCCACGTCGGGCACCTGGACGGGGACGGCGACCGTCACCTCGGTCTCGACCGGCACGATCACCCTGTCCAGGCTCGTCGTCACCGACGACGACCAGGCCACCACGACGATCCCGGTGGTGAACGGTCCGAGCGTCGTGCTCACCGGGCCGCCGAGCCTGCCGTGGGAGTACGAGGTGCTCAACCCACCGGTGAAGGTCGTGACCGGCGGCGAGCGGTGGACCCCCTCGCTGCGGCTGGTGCGACGCGACGACGGGACGCCGGTCGCGCAGGCCGTGAGCGCCGCGTCCGGCCCCGGTGTCGTCGACAAGCCGTACTGGACCTGGAGCACGACCCTGGTCACCCCGCAGTTCCTCGCGGACTACCCGAGCGTCTTCCCGCTGCGGTCGTCGTCCTCCGGCCTGCTCACGCTGCCCACGTACGGCGTGCAGGAGCCGCAGTACGTGGGGTCGCTCGCCGGGTGGGGCAGCGGCTCGGGCCGCTACTACACGGTGGCGGCCACCGGTCAGCTCGAGCCGCCGGTCAAGTGGCAGGCGAAGGCGTCGTTCGGCACCTCCGGCGGCGACGTGGTCATGACGGGCAACGCGTGGCCCGCGCCGTCCGTGTACGCGGCGGCCAACCCCGCGATCCACCTGCAGCGACTCGTCGGACGCACCTGGCGGACCGAGGCGTCGAGCCAGGTGCGCGCCAACGGACGGTTCACGGTGGTCTGGGACGCCCCCGCGTCGAGCGGGTACTGGGTGCGTGCGTACAAGCCGGGTGGCGTCACGGGGCACGACGTGAGCGTCGGCACGATCGGCCCCGCGGTCTGGGTGACGCCCTGACCGGCGGGCGCCGCAGGTAGCGTGCTCGTGTGAGCGCACCCCGGCTGGCCGACGTCGTCCGTCTCCTCGAGCAGCGGTACCCGCCCGCGACAGCGGAGTCGTGGGACGCAGTCGGGCTCGTGGCCGGGGACCCCGACGCCCCGGTGAGACGTGTGCTGTTCGCGGTGGACCCGGTCGCGACGGTGGTCGACGAAGCGCTCGAGTGGGGCGCCGACCTGGTCGTCACCCACCATCCGCTCCTGCTGCGCGGTGTGCACTCGGTGGCCGCGACGACCTTCAAGGGAGCTGTCGTGCACCGGCTGGTGCGCGGCGGTTGCGCCCTGCTGGCGGCGCACACCAACGCCGACGCGGCCGGCGGCGGCGTGGCCGACGCGCTCGCGCAGGTGCTCGGCCTCGTCGACGTCGCACCGCTGGTCGCCGACCCGCTCCCGGTGCTCGACAAGCACGTCGTGTTCGTGCCCGTGGCCGACGCGCCGACCGTGGTGGACGCCATGGCCGGGGCAGGCGCCGGCGCGGTGGGGCAGTACGAACGGTGCGCGTGGACCACCACCGGCGAGGGCACGTTCACACCGCTCGACGGTGCGTCACCCGCGGTCGGGACCGTCGGCGAGCAGGCGACGGTCGTCGAGGCGCGTGTCGAGCTCGTCGCGCCGCGGAGTCGGCGCGAGGTGGTGGTCGCGGCGATGCGCGCGGCGCACCCGTACGAGGAGCCGGCGTTCGACGTCCTCGAGCTCGCCAGCCTGACCGGGTCGACCGGCACGGGACGGGTCGGCCGCCTGCCGCGGCCGATGACGCTGCGCGAGCTCGCGCAGTCGGTCGCGGACTCGACGCCCGCGACCGCGCAAGGGGTGCGGTTCGCGGGTGACGCCGACGGAGTCGTCGAGCGTGTGGCCGTCGTCGGCGGGTCGGGGGACCCGTTCTTCGACGCGGCGCGCGCTGCGCACGCCGACGTGTACGTCACCGCGGACCTGCGCCACCACCCGGCCTCCGAGCAGCGCGAACGCGCCGAGTTCGACGCCGCCCGGTCCGGCCGACCGGCCACGCCCTACCTCGTCGACCTCGCGCACTTCGCCTCCGAGTGGCCGTGGCTCACGCTCGCCGCACGTGACCTGACGGCGGACCTGGCGGCGCTGGGCACTACGGTGGAGACCCGCGTCAGCGTGCGGCGCACCGATCCGTGGACGGGGCGAGTGAGCCGCAGCGACGCACCCAGCTGACCGAACGACGAACCGACCCCTCGACCCGCCCCCGGCGGGTGCCGGAAGGAACCCCGTGCCGAACGCTCCCGCAGCGGACCAGCGACGACTTCTCGACGTGCAGGCGCTCGACACGCGCCTCGACCAGCTCGCGCACCAGCGCCGGACGCTGCCCGAGCTCGCGCGGCTCGCCGAGCTCGACACCCAGCTCGCCGACCTGCACACCTCGCTCGTCACCTCGCAGACCGCCGTGGCCGACCTGCGGCGTGAGCTCGCCAAGGCTGAGGCGGACGTCCAGCAGGTGCGCGACCGCGCGGCCCGCAACCAGAGCCGCCTCGACAGCGGGCAGGGCACCGCCAAGGACCTGCAGGCGCTGCAGCACGAGCTGGAGTCGCTCGCCCGGCGTCAGAGCGATCTCGAAGAGGTCGAGCTCGAGGTGATGGAGCGGCTCGAGGCCCACGAGAACGCGCTGGCCGAGGTCCAGTCCGCGCACACGCAGCTCGCCGCAGGCAAGGCGGAGGTCGAGGTGCAGCGTGACGCCGCGCTCGCGCAGATCGACGCCGAGGTCGCGCAGGTGCAGGCCGAGCGTGCGACAGCAGCCGCGGGTCTCGACGCCGCCCTGGTCACGCTGTACGACAGGCTGCGTGCCCAGCTCGGCGGCTCGGGTGCCGCCGCGCTGCGTGGCCGGCGGTGCGAGGGCTGCCACCTCGAGCTGAACCCGCTGGACCTGGACGGCATCAAGGCCAAGCCGCAGGACGCGGTGGTGCGCTGCGAGGAGTGCGGCCGCATCCTCGTCCGGCTGCCCGAGGGCCAGTGACGCGCCGGCTCGTCGTCGAGGCGGACGGCGGCTCGCGGGGGAACCCGGGGCCGGCCGGATACGGCGCGCTGGTGCGCGACGCGGTCACCGGGCGTGTCCTGGCCGAGCGCGCGGACTACCTCGGGATCGCGTCGAACAACGTCGCCGAGTACTCCGGGCTCGTCGCGGGCCTGCGCGCGGCCCGGTCCATCGACCCCGAGGCGGCGATCGAGGTCCGCATGGACTCCCAGCTCGTCATCCGCCAGATGAGCGGCGAGTGGAGGATCAAGCACGACGACATGCGCCGACTCGCCGACGAGGCGCGCGCGCTCGTCGACCCGGCGACCGTGAGGTGGACGTGGGTGCCCCGTGCCGACAACGCCGCCGCCGACCGGCTCGCGAACCAGGCGATGGACTCCCGGGCCGCGATCGTGACGGACGACGACACGGCGGTCGAGCACACCACTGACGACGACTCGACGCACCGCGCCGCCGCGGTGCCGTCCGACGTGACGGTCTCGGGGGTCGCGTCCGAGCCCGGCAGCGGGCGGGTGCCACGGCCGTCGGGCGCCGGGGTCCGGTTCGACGACGAGTCCCCGGTGACGCTCGTCCTGGTGCGGCACGGGGAGACGGCGATGACGGTCTCGCGCGGCTACTCGGGCTCGAGCGAGCCGGGACCGCCGCTCAACGAGCGCGGCCGCGCGCAGGCGAGGGCCGCCGCTGCCCTCGTCGACCGCGTGGGACGCGACCTGTGGGGCGACATCGCCTACCCGAGCGAGGTCCTCGCCTCGCCGATGGTCCGCACGCAGGAGACGGCGGGCGTCATCGCCGAGCGCCTCGGCCTGCCCGTCCGGATCGACGAGCGGGTCAAGGAGGCCGACTTCGGGCAGTGGCAGGGCCTGACCGCCGTGCAGATCGAGGAGCGGTGGCCGGGGCAGCTCGAGCCGTGGCACACCCGCGCCGACCTGCGGCCACCGGGCGGCGAGTCCATCGTGGACGTGGGGGAGCGCCTGCGCTCGCTGTACGAGGAGCTGCTCACGACCGAGCGGGGACGCACCGTCGTCGTCGTGTCGCACGCGGTCGCGATCCGCGCCGCCCTGGGGATCGCGATGGGGGCGCACCCGGGCGCGTGGAGCCAGCTGCGCGTCGCGCCCGCGTCGGTGAGCATCGTGCGGCTCTTCGCCGACCACCGGCACGAGATCGCCGTGGCGGGAGCGCCGAGCGAGGGCTGGGCCTGACGCTCGCGGGCGTCGCGCCGCGCGCGACGTCAGGTGGTCGCGACGAGCGCGGCCACCGCGGCGACGAGCGTGAGCGGGGCGAGCACGAGGCCCTGACGCACGATCGTCCTCGCCGGGACGTCCAGCAGCACCTGTCGGCACCGCTGCCACCACAGCACGGTCGCGAGCGACCCCCACGGCGTCAGGATCGGCGCGACGCCCGTGCCGATCAGCAGGGCCGCGATCCTCAGCGGGTCGCCTGCCGTGGCGGGGTCGAGCGCGAGGAACGCGGGCAGGTTGTTGACCGCGTTGGACGCCAGCGCACCGGCCGCCGCGAGCCGCAGCAGGTCGGCGGGGCCGTCGCCCTCCCCGGCGACGTCGTGCAACAGGTCGGCCACGCCGTGCGCGTGGGCGGTGGCGACGAGCACGAACAGCCCGCCGACGACGACGAGCGTGCGCCACGGGACCATGTCGGCCGGGGCGACCGGCAGGGGTCGACGACGAGCGAGCGTCAGTGCGAGCAGCACCACGGCCGCGACCGACGCCGCCAGCACGGGCTCGACCCCCGCGACGAACGCGACCGCCATCGCGCCGACCACCAGGCCCGTGGCACGCAGCAGCGCTGCGTCCGCGGGCTCGGGCGGGGGCACGGGCTCGTAGCGGCCCACGATCGCGCGCCGGTCGCGGACGGCCAGGACGGCCACCGTGACGACGATCGAGGCCAGGGCGGGCGCCCACATGAGCCCGAGGTAGCTCACCCCGGCGCGGCGCAGCTCGTGATCGGCGAGCAGGTTCGTGAGGTTCGAGACCGGCAGCACGAGCGACGCGGTGTTCGCGAGCGCGACGACCGCCAGCGCGAGCGGCAGGGGCGACGAGCGCGTCCGACGAGCGAGCGCGACGACCGCCGGCGTGAGCAGGACCGCCGTCGTGTCGAGCGACAGGACGGCCGTGCTGACGGTCGCGAGCACGACCACGCCCGACCACAGGACCCAGCGCCGACCGCGCGCGGCGCGGGCGGCCAACGCCGCTGCGGCCGCGAACAGCCCGGCACCGGCGCACAGCTCGGCGACCACCGTCAGCGCCGCGACGAAGACCAGGACCGGACCCGTGCGCTCCGCGAGGTCGATCGCGTCCTGGCGGGGCAGCGCACCGGTCGCGACGACGAGCACGCTCACGGCGAGCGCCGCCACCCACCAGGGCCGAGGGCGGGCCGGGACGCTCACGCGACGACGAGGGTGAGCGTGCGTGCTCCGCGCGCGGGGCGCGCGCCGAGCTCGACCGCGAGCCAGGCGTCGCCGACGAGCTCGTGCGCGGCGGCCGCGAGCCCGTCCGCGTCGCGCGGCGCGCGGCCTCGCCGCGTCACGAGGTGTCGTGTCAGCACGCCACGGGCGTGCTTCGCGTTGTGCGAGACGACCGAGCGACGACCGCCGACCTCACGTTCGACGCGCACGTTGACCCAGTCCGCGGTCGTCGGGGGACGCCACATGGCGACGTAGTCCGCGGACCGTCCGTCGACGACGAGCGCGCCGTCGGCCTCGGCGTCGAGCACGTCCGGCAGCGCCGTGCGCCAGAACGCCCCGAGCGGGCCGATGCCGGGAAGGTCCGCACCTCCCGAGAGCCGATAGGCGGGGATCGGGTCCTCGGGCGTGACGACGCCCCACAGCCCGCAGTAGATGCGCACGGACTCGGCGGCGCGGCGCCGCTGCGTGGGGGTGAGGCGGTCGAGCCCCGCCGCGGCGTACAGGACACCCGTGTAGACGAAGCGCGCGGCGGCGGTCGTCGCCTCGCGCAGCGTCGTGTTGCGCGCGACCTCGTCGGCGAGGCCGCGCGAGACGCCCAGGACGTCGACGGCGTCGGGTCGTGCGCTGACCTCGACGAGGGCGTCGAGGACCTTGGCGCGCGCCGGGTTCAGCGCAGGGTGGGACAGCGAGTCGAGGTCGACCGGTACGCCGCGGCGCGGGGCGGTCTTGCCCTCGGACGGAGGGAGCAGCACGAGCACCGGACGACTGTAGGCCGCGTGTGCGCCGTGAGCACGCGTCGTCGTCCGTGGCGCCCGCCACGTCTCGGCCGAGCCGCCCGCGATCGTCGGCGTCCCGTCGGGCCGGCTCGCCCCGGGGGCGTCGGGCTCGCTCGTCGGGCGCGGGAGCACGAGGGTCCCCGACGCACGAGGACCCGGACGCGGAGGGCGAGCCGGACCGGTGGGTTCAGGACCCGGCCGACTCCGCGGCGAGCGCAGCCGCCGCCTGCGACGGCGTGCCGCGCAGCAGGCAGAACTCGTTGCCCTCCGGGTCGGCCAGCACGACCCACGGCACGTCGCCCTGACCGATGTCGACGCGCGTCGCCCCGAGCGACAGGAGCCGCTCGAGCTCGGCGGCCTGGTCGGAGCCGTCCGGCGGGCGCAGGTCCGCGTGCAGCCTGTTCTTGCCACTCTTGGCGTCCGGAACGCGGATGAACAGCCAGTTCGTCGCGTCGCCGTGCGGCGGCGCGATCTCGATCTCGTCGTCGTCCGGGGCGGGCTCCCAGACGTACCCCCACTGCAGGACCTGCGACCACCAGGCCGCCAGGGCGTGCGGGTCGTGCGAGTCGATCGTCAGCTGGGAGACCACGAGAGGCATGGCCGCCACGGTAGGGCGCCGCGGCTCGGCGCGCGACGGGTAGCATCGTCCTCGCGGATGAGTCAGCCAGGCGGCCGCGTCGGTCCGGCCCTCGGGTCGGCCCGCCGAGGAACGTCCGGGCTCCGTAGGGCAGGGTGGTGGGTAACACCCACCCGGGGTGACCCGCGGGACAGTGCCACAGAGAACAGACCGCCTCCCCGTTCCGGTTCGCCGGACGGGGCGGTAAGGGTGAAACGGTGGTGCAAGAGACCACCAGCGCACCGGGTGACCGGTGCGGCTCGGCAAACCCCACCCGGAGCAAGGTCAGACAGGGAGCGTTCGAGGGCTGCCCGCCCGAGCTCCCGGGTAGACCGCTGGAGGCGTGCGGCAACGTACGTCGTAGATGGATGGCCGTCACCCGAGCGCGGGCAACTGCGCTCGGGGACAGAACCCGGCGTACCGGCTGACTCATCCGCCCTTTTGGCGCTCTGACCTGCGGTGATGCCCGTTCGGCTGCGCTCGTGGGGGCGCTCGGGGGCCCGACGCGTGTGCGGTGATTGAGCGGCGTGTTGCGCTGTGTGCGGACGCGGAGCCCCCACTCAGCCCCCAGCGCCCTGGCCGTCAGGACGGCCGCCGCCTGTTGCCCGGACGCGGTCGCGCGGCACCCAGGCGAGCCAGCTGCGCGAGTCGCCCACGGACTGCTCCACGCAGGCCCAGCCCGGCGCGACGGCCACTAGCCAGACTGCGAGCGTGACGACCCGGTCGTCGTAGAGGTCGGAGCGCACCTCGGCGTGGACCCTCTCGGGCAAGACTCGCTGCCCGCGAGGGTCCCCGTGCGTCCGCAGCCATCCGCGCCAGTTCTCGCCACCCATCGCACAAGTGTACGAACGTCCGAACGGGTGATCTCTTC
>JAEYUL010000129.1 GCA_023432565.1 Actinomycetes bacterium
CGCCCTCGGTCTTGTAACCGATGTCCAGCAGGACCTCGTCACGGTCGACCTTGACGACGACGCCCTCGACGATGTCGCCGTCGTTGAAGTACTTGATGGTGGCGTCGATCGCGGCGAGGAGGTCCTCAGCCGTGCCGATGTCGTTGATCGCGACCTGCGGCGTGGCGGGCTTCGCGGGGGTGGAGATGCTCATGTAGTGGTGGGCTCCGATGCGGACAGGAAGTAGGTCGAACAGGGACGGCGGGCGCGCTTCGACACCGGGACCACATCAGGGGTGTTCTCGAGGCTCCCGACGCCCGACGAGCCCGGGACTTCGTGCGGCTCGTGCGGGCGCGCAGGAAGAAGGCGCGCGGCACCGCCGTCCACCCTATCGGGCGAGCGCTGAGCCGGTCAAAGAAGCACCGGTGGTCAGGCCAGCGCAGCCGCGACCGCCAGCAGCTCCTCCGGGACGTGCTTGACCTTCCCGGCGATGTCGGCCAGGTTCACGAGCTCGACGCTGTCACCGCGCAGCGCGGTCATCACGCTCGAGTGGCCGGCCGTCACGGCGTCGATCGCGGCCACGCCGAACCGGCTGCCGAGGATGCGGTCGGTCGGCGTCGGGGTGCCGCCGCGCTGCACGTGGCCGAGCACCGTGACGCGGGTGTCGAAGCCCGTGCGGTTCTCGATCTCGACCTTGAGTCGCTCGCCGATCGCACCGGCGACGATCTCGCCGAACTTACCGACCTGCGTCTCGTAGTGCATCGCGGTGCCCTCAGCGGGGACCGCACCTTCCGCGACGACGACGATCGAGAAGCTCGCGTGCGCACGGTGGCGGTGCTTGAGGAACTTCTCGATCTTCTCGATGTCGAAGGGCGCCTCGGGCGCGAGCACGATCTCGGCGCCGCCCGCGATGCCGGCCGTGGCCGCGATCCACCCCGCGTGCCGGCCCATGACCTCGACGATCATCACGCGGTTGTGGCTCTCCGCCGTCGTGTGGATGCGGTCGACCGCCTCGGTCGCGACCGTCACCGCGGTGTCGAACCCGATGGACTGGTCGGTCCCCCACACGTCGTTGTCGATGGTCTTCGGGATCGCGACGATCCGCACGCCCGCCTCGGCGATCTTGCTCGCCGCGTGCAGCGTGCCGTCGCCGCCGATGCAGATGAGCGCTTCGAGGCGCTCGGCCTCGAGCGTCGCGAGCACCGCGTCGATCCCGCCGTCGCTCGCGTGCGGGTGGAAGCGGGCGGTGCCGAGCAGCGTGCCGCCGACCGGGAGGACGTTGCGGATGTGCTGCCGCGACAGCGGCTGGACGTCACCGTCCACCACGCCGCGCCAACCGTTGCGGAAGCCCACGATCTGGTGCCCGTACTCGCCCTCGCCACGCTTGACGACGGCGCGGATCGCCGCATTCAGACCGGGGACGTCGCCACCACCGGTGAGCAGACCGATACGCACGCGTGAGCTCCTTCGTCGAACAACAGGGGGGGCGACGCGCGACCTCGGGCGTCCGTCCGCCAGCCTATCCGCGGACCGACGTGCGCCCGCGGCCTTCCGTCCCGGTCCGACCGACGTGGACCTTCCCCCAGACTGGTCTCATGTCGCCCGACCCGCACGACGACGCAGCCGACGACCTCGCCGAGGTCGCGTTCCGGTACACCGACGACGACGGCACCGCCGCGCGCCGCTGGTGGGACGCGCACGCCGCCGCGTACCTCGACGAGCACGGCGCCTTCCTCGGCCCCGCCGACTTCGTGTGGTGCCCGGAGGGACTCAGAGAGGCGGACGCGCGGCTCCTGGGCGACGTCGGGGGTGCGCGGGTGCTCGAGGTGGGCGCGGGCGCGGCTCAGTGCAGCCGCTGGCTCGCGACCCAGGGGGCCCTCGTCGTCGCGAGCGACCTGTCCGAGGCGATGCTCGCGGCCGGGCGGGCCTACGACGCCGAGGCCGGCGTGCACGTCCCGACGGTCGTCGCCGACGCGCGGCACCTGCCCTTTCCCGAGGCGACCTTCGACGTCGTGTTCACGGCGTTCGGCGCGATCCCCTTCGTGCCCGATGCCGCCGCCGTGCACGCCGAGGCGGCCCGCGTGCTGCGCCCCGGCGGGCGATGGGTCTGCGCGGTGACCCACCCGCTGCGGTGGGCGTTCCCCGACGACCCGGAAGGGCTGACGGCGATCCGCTCGTACTTCGACCGGCGCCCCTACGTCGAGCTCGGCACCTCAGGAGCCGTGCTGTACGCCGAGTACCACCGCACGATCGGCGACCACGTCGCCGACGTCGTCGGCGCAGGCCTGGTGCTGGACCGGGTCGTCGAACCCGAGTGGCCGCAGGGGCACGACCGCACCTGGGGCGGCTGGGGGCCTGTGCGGGGTGCGCTGCTGCCGGGCACCGCCATCTTCGTGTCCCACCGGCCCTGACGCGGCGGTGGACGGACCGATCGCCCGTCCACCGCCGCGTCCGGCTCGCCACCGCGACGCGCGGCGGCGCACCGGATCAGTGCGTGGTCGCCTTCTCGGCACCCGCCCCCGTGAGCGAGCGCACCTCCATCTCGGCGAACTTCTCGGGGTGGGGCTTCTCCCTGCTCAGCAGGGTGCCGACGATCCCGAGGACGAACGCCAGCGGGATCGAGATCAGGCCGGGGTTCTCCAGGTCGATGAGGTGGAAGTCGATCGACGTGTCGCGGATCATCGACATGCTGGCGCCCGTGACCGGGTCCACCTTTCCCGAGACGACGGGCGAGAACGTGATGAGCACGATGCACGAGATCAGTCCGCCGTACATGCTCCACAACGCACCCGACGTGTTGAACCGCTTCCAGAACAGCGAGTACAGGATCGTCGGCAGGTTGGCGCTCGCGGCGACCGCGAACGCCAGCGCGACGAGGAACGCCACGTTCTGGCCGTTGGCGAAGATGCCTCCGATGATCGCGAGCACGCCGATCGCCACCACGGTGATCCGGGCGACGCGCACCTCGCCGTCCGGGCGCACCTGACCGCGCTTGATGACGTTGGCGTAGATGTCGTGCGCGAAGGACGTCGCGGCCGTGATGGTCAGCCCCGCCACCACCGCCAGGATCGTCGCGAACGCGACCGCCGAGATCACGCCCAGCAGGATCGTCCCCCCGAGCTCGAACGCGAGCAGCGGCGCCGCCGAGTTCACGCCGCCGGGCGCCGCCTTGATCACCTCGGGCCCCACGAGCGCGCCCGCGCCGTAGCCGAGCACGAGCGTGAACAGGTAGAAGATGCCGATCAGCCAGATCGCCCACACGACCGATCTCCGCGCCTCCTTGGCCGACGGCACCGTGTAGAACCGCATGAGGACGTGCGGCAGCCCCGCGGTGCCCAGGACCAGCGCGAGCGCGAGCGACAGGAAGTTGAGCTGGCTCATGGCGCTGGCGCCGTACTGCTTGCCGGGCCCGAGCAGCGCCTCGCCGCCCTCACCGGCCGCGTCGACGGCGCCCTGCAGCACCCCCGAGAGGCTGAACCCGAACTGCGCGAGCACCCACAGCGTCATGACGCCCGCGCCCGCGATGAGCAGCACGGCCTTGATGATCTGCACCCACGTCGTGCCCTTCATGCCACCGACGAGGACGTAGAGGATCATCAACGCCCCGACGACCGCGATGACGAGGCCCTGAGCCGCGGCCCCCTCGATCCCGAGCAGGAGCGCCACGAGACCGCCGGCACCGGCCATCTGGGCGAGCAGGTAGAAGAAGACCACCGCGAGGGTCGACAGCGCGGCGGCCATGCGGACGGGACGCTCGCGCAACCGGAACGACAGCACGTCCGCCATGGTGAAGCGGCCCGTGTTGCGCAGCAGCTCGGCGACGAGCAGCAGCGCCACCAGCCACGCGACCAGGAAGCCGATCGAGTACAGGAACCCGTCGTACCCGTTGAGCGCGATGGCCCCGCAGATCCCGAGGAACGACGCGGCGGACAGGTAGTCGCCGGCGATCGCGGTGCCGTTCTGGGGCCCGGTGAACGACCGTCCGGCCGCGTAGTAGTCCGCAGCCGTCTTGTTGTTGCGTGACGCCCGGAACACGATGACGAGCGTCACGAGGACGAAGAGCGCGAAGATCGCGATGTTGACCGCGGGCTCGCCCACCTGCTCGCTCGCGGTGGCCGCGACGAGGCGCGACTCGACCAGGCGGGCGCTCATCCGCGCTCACCGCCGCCCAGCTCGCCGTCCTCGATCTGAGCGCGCAGCTGGTCGGCGACCGGGTCGTGCCGGTTGTTCGCCCACCGCGCGTAGATCATCGTGATCGCGAACGTCGACACGAACTGGCCGAGCCCGAAGAGCAGCCCGACCGTGATGTTGCCCCAGACCTTCGTGGACATGAAGTCGTGTGCGTAGTTCGCCAGCAGGACGTAGACGAAGTACCAGACGAGGAACAGCGCCGTCATGGGGAAGACGAAGCGACGGAACCTGCTGCGCAAGGCCTGGAACTCCGGACTCGCCTGAACCGCCTGATAGGCGGTCTGTGGTGATTCGTGGAGCGTCTCGGACACGTGAGTCTCCTCCGCACGGGAAAGGCAGCGTCATTGCCACCGGCAGCGAGTGTGACGGAGAACACGTCGCAACGCTCCCGCAACACACGCAAATCCCCCGAAACGCGTCGCAATCCCGCCGGCGACGCCCGGATCGGGGCTAGTGGCCCGCCTCGTGCCAGCTCGCGCCGACGCCCACGCTGACGTCCAGGGGTACGTCGAGCCGGCCGCCTGGCAGCCCCGTGTCGGCGTCCGCCATCTTCGCGCGCACGAGCTGCTCGACCTCGTCGCGCTCCCCGGGGGCGACCTCCAGCACGAGCTCGTCGTGCACCTGCAGCAGCATGCGCGAGGACAGGCCGCGCCGACGCAGCTCGCCGTCGACACCCAGCATCGCGAGCTTGATGAGATCAGCAGCGCTGCCCTGGATCGGGGCGTTGAGCGCCATCCGCTCGGCTGCCTCGCGCCGCGGCCGGTTGTCGCTCGTGAGGTCCGGCAGGTAGCGGCGCCGGTCGAGAACGGTGGCCGTGTAGCCCGTCGCCCGCGCCGTGCCCACGATCCCCGTGAGGTACTCCCGCACGCCGCCGAAGCGCGCGAAGTAGTCCTTCATGAGCTCCGCAGCCTCGGACACCTCGATGGACAGCTGCTGCGACAGGCCGTACGACGACAGGCCGTACGCCAGCCCGTAGGACATCGCCTTGATCTTCGAGCGCTGCGCGGGCGTCACCTCGTCGGTGGGGACGCCGAACACGCGAGACCCGACGTAGCTGTGCAGGTCCTCCCCCGAGCGGAACGCCTCGATCAGGCCCTCGTCGCCCGACAGGTGCGCCATGATCCGCATCTCGATCTGGGAGTAGTCGGCCGTCAGCAACGTCTCGAACCCCTCGCCCACGACGAACGCGCGGCGGATCTGGCGCCCCTCGTCGGTGCGGATCGGGATGTTCTGCAGGTTCGGGTCCGTGGACGACAGCCGGCCGGTCGCCGCGATCGTCTGCTGGAACGTCGTGTGGATGCGCCCGTCGGCGGCGATCGAGCGCTGCAGCCCCTCGACGGTCTGCCGCAGCCTGATCGCGTCGCGGTGCGCGAGCAGGTGCTCGAGGAACGGGTGCTGCGTCCGCGCGAACAGGTCGGTCAGCGCCGCCGCGTCGGTCGTGTAGCCCGTCTTGATGCGCTTGGTCTTCGGCATCTGCAGCTGGTCGAACAGCACCTCCTGCAGCTGCTTCGGCGAGCCGAGGTTCACCTCGCGCCCGATCACGGCGAACGCCTCGTCGGCCGCCCGCGTCACGCGCGCGTCGAAGGACCGCTCGAGCTCCCGCAGCCGCTCGGCGTCCACCTGGATGCCCGTGGCCTCGACGCGCACGAGCACGTCCTGCAGCGGCAGCTCCACGTCGGCCAGCAGGTGCGCGGCGCCGCGGTCGGCCACCTCGGAGGCCAGCACGTCCGACAGGTCGCGGACGGCGGCGGCACGTACCGCCGCTCGGCGGTCCTCCCCCGTGCCGTCGAGCTCGAGGTCGAGTGCCCCCTGCGCACCGTCAGCCGCGTCGTCCTCGCCGAGCTCGCGGTGCAGGTAGCCGATCGCCAGGTCCGGCAGGTCGTACGCGCGCCGGTCGGGCTGGCACAGGTAGGCCGCGAGCTCGGTGTCGTTGACGACGCCGGCGAGCGTCAGTCCGCGGCCGCGCAACGCGTGCGCGGCGACCTTGGCCCCGTGCACGACCTTGGGCGCGTCCGGGTCGGCGAGCCAGGCCGCGAGTGCCAGCTCGTCGACGGGCGCGACCTGGGCGAGATCCACCACGACGGCCCGCCCCTGGGTGTCCGCGACCGCGACCCCCCAGGCGTCGCCGCCCGCCGGTGCGCCGCTGCCACGCACGTCGAGCCCGAGGACCGTGCCGGCACGCTCGGCGAACCACCCCGCCAACGCACCCTCGTCGAGCTCGTCCAGCTCGAGGGCCGCGGCCGCGACCGCCACCGCGGCGACGCTCGACTCGTCGGGCAGCATCGCGAACAGCCGGTCCCGCAGCGTGCGGAACTCGAGCTCGTCGAGGATCGCGTGCAGCGCCTGGCGGTCCCACTCGCGGACCTCGAGGTCCTCCGGGCCGACGGGCAGCTCGAGGTCGGTGACGAGCTGGTTGAGCTCGCGGTTGAGCTGGACCTGCTCCAGGTTTGCGCGCAGCGACTCGCCCGCCTTGCCGGTGATCCGGTCCGCGGCCGCGAGCACGCCCGCAAGGTCGCCATGCTGGGTGAGCCACTTCGCCGCGGTCTTCGGCCCGACACCGGGCACACCGGGCAGGTTGTCGGACGACTCGCCGACGAGCGCGGCGAGGTCGCTGTAACGCTCGGGCGGGACGCCGTACCTGGCGGAGACCGCCTCGGGCGTCATGCGCGCGAGCTCGGAGACGCCACGCACCGGGTAGAGCACCGTCACCTCGTCGCTCACCAGCTGGAACGAGTCCCGGTCCCCCGAGCAGATGAGCACCTGCATGCCCTGCGCGCGCGCCTGCGCCGTCAACGTCGCCAGGACGTCGTCCGCCTCGTACCGCTCCTTGGTGATCACGGGGATGTGCAGCGGCTCCAGCACGCGGCGGATCACGTCCACCTGGCCGCGGAAGGGCTCCGGCGTCGCGTCGCGCGTGCCCTTGTACTCCTCGTAGCGCTCGGTGCGGAACGTCGTACGCCCGAGGTCGAACGCCACCGCGACGTGCGTGGGCTGCTCGTCGCGCAGCAGGTTCGCCAGCATCGACGTGAAGCCGAACACCGCGTTC
Source organism: Actinomycetes bacterium (assembly GCA_023432565.1). Classification (GTDB taxonomy): domain Bacteria; phylum Actinomycetota; class Actinomycetes; order Actinomycetales; family Cellulomonadaceae; genus Cellulomonas. The sequence continues at coordinate 7,217 of JAEYUL010000129.1, forward strand.
GTGGGCTGCCCCGACGACGTGGAGAAGTTCTCCACGGGCAAGGCGAAGAACGCCCGGTACGCCATCGAGTGGCCGTCGATCAGCAGGAGACGTGCGGGGCCGGCGGTACGGGCGGCTGGCTGTTCGTCGCTCACGGGTGCCAACCTATCTGCCATGTCCGACACTCCCGCGCTCGCATCCGACCCCCGCCTCGACGAGCGGGGCACCCTCGTCGAACGGCTCGGGATCCAGATCACGGAGGTCACCCCCGAGCGGGCCGTGGCCACGATGCCCGTCCTCGGCAACACCCAGCCGTTCGGCCTCCTGCACGGCGGCGCGACCGCTGCTCTGGCCGAGACCCTGGGCTCCTACGCCGCCGTCGCGCACGCGGGTCCCGGCCGCATGGCCGTGGGAATCGAGCTGAACGCGAGCCACCACCGCTCGGCACGCGAGGGCGTCGTGACCGGGACGGCACGGGCCGTCCACCTCGGTCGGAGCCTGGCGAGCTACGAGATCGTGATCGACGACGAGTCCGGGCGCCGCCTGTGCAGCGCGCGGCTCACCTGCATGATCATCGACGCCCGGTGAGCGGGATCGGGCGCACCGCGCCCACCGCACGTTCCAGCCGGACACCGGCTCCGGCCGCCCCCTGCTCCGGGTCGGACGGCTGACGCGCGGCGCGGGCCTGACGACGCCGCGCGATGAGGTCCTCCAGACCGCGCGACGACGGCCGGCGCGACACCACGGCGGCAGCGCCGTGGTCCTGGTGCAGGCGCCGCTGCAGCGCTGCCGTGCCTGCGACACGGAAGGCCGCCGCGGGGGCGAACCCCAGGCGTGCGAGGAATCGCTGCATGCCCCGGGCACCGGGCAGCGGCGCGGCGTAGACCTCAGCAGCACCGTTCTGCTCGGCGACCGCCGCCGCGTGCGCGAGCAACGCATGCCCCAGGCCACGGCGCCGCGCCGTCCCGAGGACGTAGATCGCCTCGAGCGCGAGTGACGTGCCGTCCGCGAACAGGCTCGGACCGACGAGCCGTCCCAGCAGCAGACCCGCCGGCTGGTCGTCGATCGTGCCGACCAGGACGATGCCCCCTTCGACGCCGAGGAGCGCACCCAGCTGGCGGCGCAGACCGTCGGCGTCGTCCGTGCACAGCTGGGAGCCCGCGCCGGACTCCTTGCGCGCCTCGAGACACAGGTGGACGAGGTCGTCGAGGTCGTCGGGCAGCGCTGCTCGTGCTTGCACTCCGGGACGCACGGTGGTGTACCTCCGGCGGACGAGGGGGATCCGGACTCCGGCACGCCTCGCTGCCCACGACGGCGCCGACGTCGATCATGGCCCACCGCGGGGTGCCGTGCCTAGTCCCGCTCCGACGTCGTGGGGACCGATCCGCGCGACACGCCGCACATGGGTACGATCCCGGCGAGTCCGTGACAACGACCAGCGATTCGTCCGATCGTGCGACATGCCAGGAACCTCTGGGCAACCCGAAACGAGATGGACACAATCAGTGCCTAACGTCGGCCCGGCTCGCGTCGGTACCGGCCGGTAGCCACTCGGTCAGCGTCCGGACGCAGCGTCGCGTCAGGCCTCCTGTCGAGACGTACGCACGGCCGAGCGCACGACCGATGACGAGCACCCGCTGGACCCGACCGCACGACCGACGAGACGAACCGACACGCACGACCCACCGCCTGACCCCCGGGACGGTGTTGCGAGCACAGGACGGAGGTCCTCGGTGAGCACTCTCGCCCCTCCAGGACGAGCACCGAGCAGCACACGACGACGCGTCACGGCATCGCCGCGTCCACGCAGCCTGACGGCCGCCCTGGCCCTCGTCGTCGCCACGCTGCTCGCGGTACTGCTGCAGGCGCTGCCCTCCGCGGCCGCCGGCTCCGCGCCGTGCACGCCGGACGCCTCGACCGGGTGCGTGACGGGCACGATCAGGACCGCCGACCGCCAACCGGCTGCCGGGGTGGAGATCACCGTCGACGGCGCAGGTGGTCCGGTCACGGTGACGACCGGTGAGGACGGCGTCTGGGCCGTGCCCGTCACCACGGCCGGCGCGTACACCGTCACGATCGATCCCAGCACGCTGCCCGAGGGTGAGCAGCTGCGTGACCCGACGACCACCACGAGGACCGTCAAGGCCCTGCTGAACTCGCAGACGCGCGCGGTGTTCGCGCTCGGGGCGCCGACCACGACGGCTCCCACGGACGATCCGGACCAGGGTGCGACGAGCCCGCCGGCCGGCGACCGCCCCGCCACCGGCGAGACGGCCGGGACGGGCGGGGTCTCGGGCAAGCGCGTCATGCAGCAGCTCGCGAACGGGCTCGTCTTCGGTCTGCTGCTCGCGCTCGCGTCGGTCGGGCTCTCCCTCATCTACGGGACCACCGGGCTGAGCAGCTTCGCGCATGGCGAGCAGGTCACGCTCGGCGCGATCCTCGCCTACACGTTCGTGCAGGTCGTCGGCATGGACCTGTGGCTGGCCGCGGTGCTCGCGACGGTCCTGGGCGCCGCGTCGGGCTGGCTCCAGGACGCCGGGATCTGGCGTCCGCTCCGCAGGCGACGGGTGGGCCTGACACAGCAGATGATCGTCACGATCGGCCTGTCGATGGTCCTGCAGTACCTCTTCCAGTTCCTGCTGGGCGGCGGGCGGCTGCGGATCGACACCAGCAACCCGCGGCCGGTGGCGATCGGCCCGGTGACGCTGACGGTCCAGAGCCTGGTCGGCGCCGGCATCGCCGTCGTGGTGCTGGCGGGCGCCGCGGTCTTCCTGCTCTACACGCGCACGGGCCGCGCCACGCGGGCCGTGTCCGACAACCCCGCGCTCGCCGCGGCCTCGGGCATCGGCGTGGAGCGCGTGATCCGGATCGTCTGGACGGGAGCCGCGGGTCTCGCCGCCCTCGGGGGGGTCCTCGTCGGCCTGTACTTCCAGTCCACCGCGTGGAACATGGGTGGCACCGTCCTGCTGCTGATGTTCGCGGCCGTGACGCTCGGCGGCCTCGGCACCGCGTGGGGCGCGCTCGCCGGCTCGCTCGTGATCGGCGTCGTCGCAGAGATGTCGAGCCTCGTCATCCCGTCGGACATGAAGTACGCCGGCGCGCTGCTCATCCTCATCCTCGTCCTCCTCGTGCGACCGCAGGGCATCCTGGGGCGCCGGGACCGGATCGGCTGAGGCCAGGAGGGACACCATGGACTGGACCAGGATCCTGACCAACGTCGCCGGCGAGGTGTTCGCACCGGCCACCGCGGCGTACGCGCTCGCGGCGATCGGTCTGAACATCCACTTCGGCATGACCGGGCTGCTCAACTTCGGGCAGGCGGGCTTCATGCTGCTCGGTGCGTACGCCTACGCGATCACCGCCATCGCCGGCTGGCCCTTCTTCGCGTCCGTGATCGCCGCGATGGTCGCGGCCGTCCTGTTCGGGGTCCTGCTCGGCATCCCGACGCTCAAGCTGCGCGGCGACTACCTGTCGATCGTCACGATCGCGGCAGCCGAGATCGTGCGGATCATCAGCCGCTCGACCTCGCTGACATGGCTCACCGGCGGCAACTCCGGCCTGTCCGGCGGCGACGGGTACAAGGAGTCGTTCGAGGCGCTGTGCCCGTTCCCGGAGGGCTCGTCGACCCTGTGGCTGTGGACGTACCCCAACTGCGCCGGGAGCTCGTGGTGGCTGCGCACCGTCGCCTGGACCGTCGTGGCGATCGGGTGCCTGCTGGTGTGGCGCTGGATGCGCAGCCCGTGGGGCCGCGTGCTCAAGGGGGTGCGCGAGGACGAGGACGCGGTGCGCGCGCTCGGCAAGAACGTGTACGGCTACAAGATGCAGGCGCTCGTGCTCGGGGGCATCGGCGGCGCCGTCGCGGGCATCTTCTACACGTTGCCGACGTCGGTGCAGGCGGACGCGATGGGCCGCACGATGACCTTCAACATCTGGACGATCCTGCTGCTCGGCGGGGCGGCCACGGTGTTCGGGCCCGTGCTCGGGTCCATCCTGCTGTGGACGGTCTTCATGCTCGTCAAGAGCGTCCTGCGCGACGCCGAGCTGACGTTCATCTCCAGCACGCAGTCCGAGGCGTTCTCGTGGATGCTCGTCGGCCTGACCCTCATGCTCCTGGTGATCTTCCGACCACAGGGAGTGCTCGGCGACAAGAAGGAGCTGGCGATCGATGTCCGCTGAGACTCCCCCGACGCCCCGGTCCGGGGCAGGGCCGGCGCGCGGGGGCTCGGTCACCCGCGAGCGCATCAGGCAGGCTCTCGCCGACGTCCCACGCACGCCCGGCGCACCCAAGCCGGACCCGATCATCGTGGCCTCGAACGTCCGGCGGACTTTTGGCGGCATCCACGCGGTCGACGTCGAGCACCTCGAGGTGCAGCGCGGAGCGATCACCGCCCTGATCGGACCGAACGGCGCGGGCAAGACGACGCTGTTCAACCTCCTGACCGGGTTCGACCGCGCCGACGTCGGCGAGTGGTCCTTCGAGGGACGCTCGGCGCACGGCAGGTCCGCCGCACGCATGGCCGCCGCCGGGATGGTGCGGACCTTCCAGCTCACGAAGGCGCTCTCGCGCATGACCGTGATGGACAACATGCGTCTGGGCGCCACCAGCCAGCGTGGCGAGAACGTCCTCGCCTCGCTCCTGCCGTCGCTGTGGCGCTCGCAGGAGACCGAGATCACCGACCGTGCGCTCGAGCTGCTCCAGCGGTTCAAGCTCGACGCCAAGGCCGACGACTTCGCAGGCAGCCTGTCCGGGGGGCAGCGCAAGCTGCTGGAGATGGCCCGCGCGCTCATGACACGGCCCACGATGGTCATGCTCGACGAGCCGATGGCGGGCGTGAACCCCGCCCTGACGCAGTCGCTTCTCGGCCACATCACCGGACTGCGCGACGAGGGGATGACCGTCCTGTTCGTCGAGCACGACATGCACATGGTGCGGCACATCTCGGACTGGGTCGTCGTCATGGCGGAGGGTCGGATCGTCGCCGAGGGACCGCCCGAGACGATCATGCAGGACCAGGCCGTCGTCGACGCCTACCTCGGTGCGCACCACGACACCGATCTGGGCGACGACCGTCTGCTCGAGGAGGACGTCGTCGAGCAGTACGAGGCAGAGGCCGAGGCCGAGGAGGCGACGCAGTGACGACATCGACGACGTCGCACGAGGTGCACCGCGGCGCACCCGACGGCCAGCCGCTGCTCGAGGCGGACGGCCTCTTCGCGGGGTACCTTCCCGGAGTCGACATTCTCAACGGGTGCGACCTCGTCCTGCACCCCGGCGAGCTGGTCGGCATCATCGGACCCAACGGAGCGGGCAAGTCGACGCTGCTCAAGGCGCTGTTCGGCCTGGTCCCGATCCGGGCCGGGAGCGTGACCCTCGGGGGCGACGACATCACCAACCAGCGCGCCGACAGGCTCGTGCGTCGTGGCGTCGGGTTCGTGCCGCAGACGAACAACGTGTTCCCCTCGCTGACCATCGAGGAGAACCTGCAGATGGGCATCTTCCAGGACCACAAGCGGTTCGCGGAGAGGTTCGAGTTCGTCACCGACATCTTCCCCGCTCTCGCCGAGCGTCGACGGCAGCGAGCCGGCTCGCTGTCCGGCGGTGAGCGGCAGATGGTGGCCATGGGCCGCGCTCTGATGATGGAGCCCTCCGTGCTGCTGCTCGACGAGCCGTCCGCGGGGCTCTCGCCGGTGCGGCAGGACGAGGCGTTCCTGCGTACCCGCAAGATCAACAAGGCGGGCGTGTCGATCGTCATCGTCGAGCAGAACGCGCGCCGGTGCCTGCAGATCTGCGACCGCGCCTACGTCCTGGACCAGGGACGCAACGCGTACTCCGGGCCGGGGCGCGAGCTCATGCACGACCCGAAGGTCGTCGAGCTGTACCTCGGGACGTTGGCGAGCGACGTCGAGGCTGCGGCCAAGCACACCCCGGACGAGCCCACGCAGGCCTGACCTCGAGCGCAGGGGCCCAGGGCGCGCGCCCTGGGCCCCTGCGTCGTTCTGAGGCACTCGCTCGAGCACAGACGCACCTCGGCCCCGGTGGTCGCCAGGACCGCCGGGGCCGAGATGCCTCAGCTCATGAGGGACGTCACTGCGTGACGGACCCCTCGACCGCCTTCTGCCAGGCGTTGGTGTTGTCGTCGTTGTACTGGAAGATCCCGATGAACGCCGACGAGGGGTCGTTGTCCTCGTTGAACGGCCCGGCGCCCGAGACCGCCTTGTAGTCGATGTCCTCGCCCTTGGCGATCAGGTCGGCGCACTCCTTGAAGCCCTCGCACTCCGTGCCGCCGTCGGCGCCCGAGACGGCCGCCATGTTCTGCTGGATCGTCGTCCCGTCGACGCCGCCTCCCTTGAGCGCGGCGAGCGCGATGAGGATCGCCGCGTCGTACGACTCGGGACCGTACGCGTAGTCCTTGAGGTCCGGGTCGACCGAGAGCATGCGCTTCTTGAAGGAGTCGTCCGGGTAGGCGCCAGGCGTGGTGCCCTGCGTGGTCCACGCCGCGAGCGTCCCGGCCTCGAAGTCCTTCGAGTAGTCCGCCGTGTTGCCGTCGACGAGGTAGACCCGTCCCTTGTAGCCGGCGGCGACGAGCTCGGGGACGATCGACTTCGTCTGCTCGAACGCGATGATGGCGATCGCGTCCGGGGCGGAGCCACCGTCGGACGTCATGACGCCCGCGACCGGGTCGGCGAACGACGAGGCCGTCGGGTCGAACTCCTCGGTCTTGCTGCCGTAGGTCACCGTCAGACCCGCGTCCTGCACGGTCTGCTGGACCACGTCGCGCAGCGACGTACCGTACTCCTCGTTGAACACGAGGATGCCCAGCGACTCGTTGCCGTCCTCCACGATCAGGTTGCCGAGCGCGGAGCCCTGCACCGTGTCCGGGGGCGCGGTGCGGAAGTAGAACGGGTCGTAGCCGGACAGGCTGGTCGCGGTGTTGGCCGGCGAGACCATGACGACCTTGGCGTTCTTCGTGATGTCGTCGACGACGAGCTGCGTGACCGAGGACGACGCGGCACCGATGACCGCCTGCACCCCCTGGCTCTGCAGGTCCGTCCACGACTGCGGCGCGACGTCCGCGTGGTCGGCGTCCGACGAGTCGGCGTGCTTGACGACGACGTCCTGCCCGTTGATGCCACCGTTCTCGTTGATCTCCGCGACCGCGAGGTCCACACCGGCGATCTCGGGCGGGCCGAGGTACGCGAGCGAGCCCGTCTGCGGCAGCAGCGTGCCGATGATGAGCGGGCCGTCCGAGTCGCCGCCCGAGCCGGGAGCCGTGGTGGCGCCCGCTGCGGGCGTCTCGTCGTCGGACGAGCCGCTGTCGTTGCCGCAGGCGGTCAGGACCAGCGCGACCGCGCCGGCGACCGCCGCGGCCTTGATCGCGTGATGAGAACGAACCATGGGCGTTCAACCTCTCCGTGAGGGAATGCGTCTCCGGGTACGAAGGCATCGAACCCGGTGCAAACGTGACGCGACGGTAACCATGGTTTGTATCCGGGATGTATCCGCCAAGATCGGCTGCAGAGTCGTTGCCAACCTGTGATGAAACCCGTCACCCGTACGGTGCTGTTCGCAAGGTGAGACATGTGCTCTCGGCTCGGGAGACGCCTCCGGCGGCCGCGCACGGGTTCGCAGGCCAGAATCGGGGGATGCGGCTGGTCACCTTCAACGTGCAGCACGGTCGGGGCTCGGGCACGCGGCGGGTCGACGTGGGCCGGCTCGAGGAGGCGATCCGCGCCCTCGAGCCGGATGTGCTGGCCCTGCAGGAGGTCGACCACCGCCAGCTGCGCTCCGGGCGTGCGGACCTGACCGCGGTGGCTGCCCGCGCGATGGGCGCCGCCGACGCACGGCTCGCGGTCACGCTGCGCGGGCCGGTCGGGCTCTGGCACGAGCCCCGGCACGACGAGCCGCCGCGTGGAGCCGCCTACGGCGTGGCCCTGCTGACGCGCTACCCGGCCAGGCGATGGCGGACCGTACGGCTGCCCCGGCGGCGCGGGGTCACCTGGGCGCACCGCGAGGGCCGACGGCTGCCCCGGCCGCTGCACGACCATCCGCGCGCCGCCCTGGCCGCGACGCTCGACACGCCGCTGGGCACCCTCACGGCCGTCTGCGCGCACCTGTCGTTCGTGTCGGGCCAGAACGCGGCGCAGGCGCGGTTCCTCGTCGACGCGCTCGTCGGGGCCCCTCGACCGCTCGTCCTGCTCGGCGACCTCAACCTGGGCCCGACGAGCGCCGCGCGGTCGACGGGCATGACCTCCCTCGCCGACGCGCTGACGTACCCGGTGGACGCCCCCACCGCCCAGATCGACCACATGCTCGTCGACGGCCGTCTGCGCGCGACCGGCCCGGCGCGCTCGGTCGCCACGGGCGTGTCCGACCACCGCGCCCTGGTCGTCGACGTCGAGCTCACCCCGAACGACTGAGCCCTCGGGCGCACCGGTCAGGACCGGGCCCCCGAGGGCTCCCCCCGTCGCGAGCCGCGGCCTGGAGCCGCGGTTCACGCGTCGGTCGACAGGCTCAGGAGCCGCCACCGATCTGCTCGATCACGGCGTCGGCGACCTCGCGCATCGTCAGGCGGCGGTCCATCGACGTCTTCTGGATCCACCGGAACGACTCGGGCTCGGTCATGCCCTTCGTCATGAGCAGGCCCTTCGCCCGGTCCACGCGCTTGCGGGTCTCGAACCGCTCCGCCAGGTCCGCGACCTCCGACTCGAGTGCGCTGATCTGCGCGTAGCGCGAGATCGCGATCTCCACCGCGGGCAGCAGGTCGGCGGGCGAGAACGGCTTGACGACGTAGGCCATGGCGCCCGCGTCGCGCGCGCGCTCGACCAGCTCCGTCTGCGAGAAGGCCGTGAGCAGGACGACGGGAGCGACGTGCTCCTTGGCGATGCGCTCCGCGGCCGAGATGCCGTCCAGCACCGGCATCTTGACGTCCATCACGACGACGTCCGGCTTGAGCTCGACCGCGAGCGCGACGGCCTGCTCGCCGTCACCGGCCTCGCCGACCACGTCGAAGCCGGCGTCACGCAGCGTCTCGACGACGTCCATGCGGATGAGCGCCTCGTCCTCCGCCACGACGGCGCGACGAGCCGCGCGTCCGGTCTCGCGCACGCCGGCGGCAGCAGGCTCCGGGGCGTCGGGCGTTGCCTGGGCGGGGTCGGGAGTGGCGTCCTTGGTCACGTGACACAGCGTAGTGGTCACACGTGTCGTCGCACCGCTCGCTCGCCGTGTGAGCCCGTTCACGCCGTGCGTCCCGTTCCCGGACGCGGGGGCAGGTTGGCGGCGCTCCGCCAACGGTCCCGTCGACGCGCAGCGCACGACGGAGATGACACGACGAACGGCGCACGTACGTGCCGTGCGGAGGGTCGGTGCCCCCGGAGGGACTCGAACCCTCACGCCTTGCGGCACCCGGGTTTGAGCCGAGCGCGTCTGCCAGTTCCGCCACAGGGGCTGTGCCGTGGCGACAACCCTAGAGCACGCGCGCCCCGCCGACGGACGACCCAGGCGGCACGCCCGCCGCTGCGAGGGCGGCGTCGATCTTGGCCTGCACGCGCCGCGCCGAGCGCCTCCTCTGACGTCGGGCGAGCACGACCGCGCCGACGAGCAGGACGATCAGCCCCAGCTGTGCCCAGGGCACCGTCCACGCGGTCACCGAGGTCGAGGTCGCCTCGAGCCTGACGTCGACGACGTCCTCGCCCACCACGAGCGGGACGACGTCGATGCGACCGCTCGCCCGCACCAGGGGCCACGCCGGCAGCACCGTCTCGACGACGGCCGAGCGGTCTGGCAGCACCTCACGGACCTCGGTCGTCGCCTCGACCGACCCGATGCCACCCGGGCTCGCCAGGTGTGCGGACGACCGCGCGCCGAGCCGCACGTCGCCCACGTTGCGCACGACGTACCGGACCCGCACGGCTCCCCGCCCGAACGGGTTCCACGACGGCTGCCAGCGCGCCTCGACCTCGTCCGGGAGCACGACCGCCACGATCTCGCCCGTGACCCGCAGGTGCAGCCGTGTGCCGACCCTGGCCGCGAGGCGGACCTGGGACCCGCCGTCGACGAGCTCGGCCACCACCCCGGCGGGGTGGTCGCCCGGGGTCGCGTCGACGGGCACGGTGATCGTCACCGGGATCGTCACCGTCGAGGCCGGCCCGAGCCTCAGGCGCAGGCGCCCGCCGTCGAGGCGCTCGGCGCCGACGGGCCGACCCAGCTCCACCCACCCACCGGCGTCCCCTCGGGAGTCCTCGCCAGGCGGTACGTCGAAGTCGCCCGAGTCACCCACGACGCCGTCACCGGCGTACACGACGAACGTCGCCTCGCGGTCGCTGAAGTTCGTCACGGCCACGTGCTCGCTGATCGAGGCACCCGGGTCGACGGTGTGCCGCAGCGAGATGCGGTCGTCCGGCCCGTCGGCCGTGGCGGGCTGCACCGTCCACGTGACCGTGCCCGAGCCGGCTGCGGTGGCCGCCGGGCTTGGCTCGGACACCGCGACGGCGGGGACGGCCGGGCCGGCCAGCAGCGCGAGCGCGCCGAGGGCGACGACGGGAGCCGCACGGAGTCGAGCGGCTCGCAGGGCCAGAGACGGACGGGCGCGGGCGGCGGTGCGCATGGTGCCTCCAGGTGCGGCCGTGGGGCGGGGGGGGGGCCCCCCCCGCCCCCCCCCCCC
>JAEYUL010000165.1 GCA_023432565.1 Actinomycetes bacterium
TGCGGGAGCCGGCGTGACGAGCCTGCGGACGAGATCCTGCGACCTTCGCCCTCCGGCACCGACCGGTCCATGCCGATAGCAGGGGTGGACACTCACCTCAGGAGGTCACGGCCGTGGCGCGTACCTACCCCGAGCACCCCGCGTTCCCCGAAGACGGTGGGGCGGAGCAGACCGTCTGGGAGGCGCTGCGCGACCACCTGCCTGACGACGCGGTCCTGCTCGCGGGCACCGCGTTGCAGGACGGGGCGAAGGAACGCGAGATCGACCTGCTCGTCGTGTGGCCGGGCCTGGGGCTCGCCGCGATCGAGGTGAAGGGTGGTCACGTCACGCGCGCTGACGGGCGGTGGTGGCAGGGCTCCGGTGAGGCGCGCCATGCGATCGACCCGGTCGGCCAGGTGCAGGACGCGAAGCACACGCTGCTCGCGCTGCTGCACCGGCACGGTCTCGCGGCGGCGCGGGCACGGGCCGCGCACCTCGTCGCGCTGCCGCACACGTTCGTCCCAGGGGACTGGGACGCACCGGAGCTGCCTCGCGCCATGCTGCTCGACCGGGGCGATGTCACGGACGGCGGGCGGGCAGTCCACCTCGTGCGTCGGGCGATCGACGAGCACGGGGCCGGGCAAGCTCCGCTCGACGAGCCGTCGGCCGAGGCCCTCGTCGAGTGGCTGACCGGCGGGTTCCCCTCGCAGTCCGAGTCGCTCGCGGAGGCAGCCCAGTACGAGGACCACCTCGACCGGCTGACTCGCGAGCAGGCGCAGGCCATGCGCTACCTCGACGCGGTGCGACGCGTGCACGTCGTCGGCGGGGCGGGCACGGGCAAGACGTGGCTGGCGCTCGAGCACGCCCGTCGCCGAGCGAAGGCGGGGGAACGGGTCGCGCTCATGTGCTACTCGCGTGGTCTGGCCCGGTACCTCGAGCGGACGACCGCGCAGTGGCCGGTCCGGGAGCGGCCGGCGTACGTCGGGCTGTTCCACGAGCTGCCGGTGCGGTGGGGTGCCGCGTCCGGCGACGACGCCGACCCGACCGACTGGGAGGAACGCCTGCCGCGCGACCTCGGGGAGCTGGCCGCGCAACGACCGGAGACCGACCTGTTCGACGCGGTCGTCGTCGACGAGGCGCAGGACTTCGGCGACGCGTGGTGGCCGGCACTGCTGCGGTGCCTGCGCGACCCTGACGGCGGAAGGCTGACGGTGTTCTCCGACGACGGGCAGCGCGTGTTCCCGCGCTCGGGCACCGCGCCGGTCGAGCTCACCGTCGTCGAGCTCGACGAGAACCTGCGCTCCACCAAGCAGATCGCCCAGCTGTGCGGGGCGCTGCACGAGGGCGTCACCCGCCCGCGCGGGTGGCCCGGCGCGCCGGTGCGTGTCGTGGACGTGCCGTTCGAGGACGCCGTCAGTGCCGCGGACGACGCCTTCGAGGCGCTGCTCGACGAGGGCTGGGAGCCCGGGCAGATCGCGCTGCTCACCACCGGGCGGCGTCACCCCATGCAGGTCGAGACAGTCGGGATGGCGGGCTACCAGGAGTACTGGGACGGGTTCTTCGCCGGTGAGGACGTGTTCTACGGGCACGTGCTGGGGTTCAAGGGGCTCGAGCGGACCGTCGTGGTGCTGGCGGTCAACGGGGTCCGGGACGCGGCGCGGGCTCGGTCGATGCTCTACACGGGGTTGTCACGAGCGCGTGTGTTGCTCGTGGTCGTGGGGCCGCTCGGGTACGTGGAGGAGGTTGGCGGAGAGGCGGTCAGGAGGCGGTTGGGGGATGCCTGGGCGTGGGCGGCGACGTCCTCGACCGGGTGAGAATCGCCCGGGCGGGCGCGCAGTCTCCTGAACCTCGTGTCCGCCGGCCGTGCCTCTGCGACGATGCGGGCACGGCGGGCGCGCGGAACACGTCGCGCTCGGCGCCGCTTTTCTCGCGTAGGTCCGCGAGGCGGCCTACGCATGGCGCTCAACGACGAGGACACGGCGTGCAGATCAGCGAGCGACTTGAGGCCCTCCTGGCACCGGGGGACGAGCAGGTAGCGGTGGCGGCTCTCCGGCGCTACTTCGCGCCATTGCCGGCGGGCGGCTTCACGGGTGCCTACTTCGAGCGGCTCGGAGGCGGAGGGGACCGGCCTGACGTGGCCAACACGTTCACCTCTGACGACATCGTGGCCGTGTCGATGCTCTCGGTGCCCGTCCCCGCAGCCGCGGCGCTGCAGCTCCTCGAGGCGCGTGGACCGGAGCTGAGCGACCTACTCGCGAAGATTCCGACGGACGTGGCGTTCGCCGAGCTCACGGCCGACGAGGTGGGCGACGTCTGGCCCGTGCGGGACGCCTACCGAGAGCTCCTGGCTGTCCCAGGGATCGGCGAGACCACCGCCACCAAGCTGCTCGCACGCAAGCGACCGCATCTCGTCCCGATCCTCGACGCCGTCGTCACTGCCGAGTTGTCCGTCGTCAAGGGCCGGTACTGGGTGCCGTTGCACGCATGGCTGACCGCGGACAGCCGCGCCCAGCACCGACGTCTCGAGGAGCTCCGTCTGGCGGCGGGGCTCGGGCCGGAGGTGTCGGTGCTGCGTGTGTTCGACGTGCTCGCGTGGATGGTCGGGAGCGGGTACCTGACCTCGGAGAACCCTGTCAGGTGAGCCCTCGCACGTCGCTCGTGTACTTCGGGAAGACCGTGGCGAAGAGCTCGGCAGTGCTCACGAGCCACTGTGCGAGGCCGGGGGCGAGGTTCTCGTCCCGCCAGTCCCCGTCGTGCCGGAGCGCAGCCCTGCTGGCCTTGTACGTAGGGTTCTCGTGCCACTCGAGCGTGGCTCCGAGTGCTTCCTCGATCTCCTCACGGCGTGCGTGCAGCCTCGCGAACAGCGCCTTGTCATCGCGGATGTAGAAGGAGCACTGGACGCCTGCGGGGTCACGGGCGAAGAGCGCGAGCACGATGATGCAGCCGGGGACGCCGATATTGACGTCGACGGCGTCCTGGGTCGTGGGGCTGGGCCAGTACCGGATGACTGTGCCCTTCGACTCGCCAAGGTCTCGCACCTTCTGGAAGAACGCGTGCCGCTGGGCAAGCAGTGGCCGTGTGCCGGCGGCCCGCCAAGCGGGCGCCTCGTCGGGGACGTCGAGCCCGACGAGGGAGGCCAGCTCTGCGGCGTCGATGAACTGCTCGGTGTCGGCACGTCCTTCAGCGTCGAACCTCAGGCCCTCGGCTTCGAGGTACGCGCGGGGTTCCTCGGTGCGGGCCGGGTCGAGCCACCGGAAACCGGG
>JAEYUL010000059.1 GCA_023432565.1 Actinomycetes bacterium
TCCGTGGGTGGAGCTGGTCACGCCGTGCGCCACCTTCTCCGCCCACACAGCGCCGTGGGGGCGCCGCGCGTCAGGTGAGGTCGTCGTGGTCGCCGCGGGTCCAGGCGGCGTGGCGCTGCGCCGAGCGGGCGACGACCGCGCGCGCATCGGCCGGGATGACGCCCGCGAAGTTGTTGTAGAGGCGGTCGAACGGGCGGCGCGCGACGTGCTCGGCGATGCGGAGCGCCACGCGCCCCGACAGCGGCAGGCGGTTCGGATAGCTGCGCATGAAGCTCACCGACGTGCGGTCGGGGTTGGCGAAGATCGTGTCACCGGACAGCAGGACCCCGCGCCCGTCGGCCCCGGCCGCCCAGTGCACGACCGCCGAGCCGGGAAAGTGGCCGCCCGGCTGGCTCAGCACGACCCCCGGCAGGACCTCGAGCTCTCCGCTCCACGTGCGGATCGCGGGGCCGCGACGGGCGACCCAGTGCGCGTCGGGCTCGCTCACGAGCACCGGGACGTCCTTGCCGAGCGCCGCCGCGGCCCGGCGGCTCCACTCGACCTGCACGCCGAACATGTGCGGGTGGCTGGCGGCGACGACGAGCGTGCGGGACGGTCGGGCAGCCGCCGTCACCGCCTCGAGCCCGGCGTCGTCGACGAACCCGAGCGGGTCCCACAGCAGCGCCCCCGCACCGGTGCGCAGCAGCTTGGACTGCTGCTCGATCCCGATCCCCGGGGCCTCGAGCGCGAGCAGGTCCGGTTCCAGCTCGTGCACCGCGACGCGGAGCCCTTCGGCGACGAGGTCGTCGAGGCTCACCCACGCCTGTCCGGTGCTCGGCACCCACTGGCGTTCGTCGGCGCAGATCGCGCACACCTCGCCACGTGCGGCGTGCTCGACCCCGCACGTGCGGCACACCCAGAACGGCTCGCCGTCGGCCATGGACCCACCCTGGCGCGACGCGCGTGGTGAGGGCAACGACCAGACCCGCAGGCGCACCGCCGCGGCGCCGGCGGGCGCGGCCCGGACGGGCGACCACCGCGCACCGGACCGGCGGTGCGTCACGGCGCACGAAGGGGCCTACGATGGCGCCGATCGACGAGCGAGGACGCAGGAGGTCAGGTGCTCACCAGCAGGGTCAACTCCCCGACGACGAGCCGCGCGACGGGACGCGCACGCACGCGCACCGCGCTGCTCGCGGGCGCCGCACTGGCCGCCGCCGCGGTGCTCGGCGGCTGCGCCGGCACGCCCGGTGCGGCTGCGGTCGTCGACGGCCGCGCGATCCCCGCCTCCGACGTGCAGATCGCGGTCGAGCAGATCGGTGGGCTGTTCCAGGGCGTCAGCACGCAGACGGTCACGTCGGTGCTCATCCAGGAGCCGGTCATCGTCGAGCTCGCGGCGGACAACGGTGTGGGCGTCTCGGACACGCAGGCGCGTGACCTGCTGCGGTCCGCGGCGACGGCCTCGGGCACCACGCTGCCCGAGGACCTCGCGCCGGCCACGATCGCCGTGGCGCGCTACGTGCAGGCGAGCGGGGCGCTGCGGGACGCGCAGAACGCTCCCGAGCTCGCGCAGGAGTTCAGCGACCGGCTCGCCGAGCTCGACATCGAGGTCAACCCCCGCTTCGGCGTCCTCCTGCCGGACGCGAACATCGAGGCGCCGCCGGTGCGGGAGTGGATCGTCGGGGCGGACGGGTCCTGACCCGCGTGCCCGAGGACGCCGGGCTCGACCACCTGGCCGAGCTCGTCGCGGTCATGGACCGCCTGCGCTCGCCGGGCGGCTGTCCGTGGGACGCCGGGCAGACGCACGCGTCGCTCGCCCCGTACGCGCTCGAGGAGGCCTACGAGCTCGTCGAGGCGATCGAGGACGACGACCGCGCGGGCCTGCGCGAGGAGCTCGGCGACCTGCTGCTGCAGGTCGTGTTCCACGCGCGCCTGGCACAGGAGGACGCCGACGACCCGTTCGACGTGCAGGACGTCGCCGCCGACCTCGTCGCCAAGCTCGTGCGTCGCCACCCGCACGTGTTCGCCGACGAGCAGGCCGCGCACGACGACGAGGGCCGCAACGTCGCGTGGGACCGCATCAAGCGTGACGAGAAGGCGCGCGCGTCGGCGCTCGACGGCGTGCCGCTCGCGCTCGGGGCACTCGCCCGTGCGCACAAGCTTCAGGCGCGCGCGGCTCGCGCGGGCCTGGCCGTCCCCGAACCGGCCGGTGACGACCTCGGTGCGCAGCTGTTCGCGCTCGTCGCACGGGCCCGCGCGGCGGGCCTGGACGCCGAGGGCGAGCTGCGACGCACGACGGCGGCCTGGGAGGCCGGTGTGCGCGCGGCGGAGGCGGCCGACGCCGGCGGCCCGGCGCTCGACGCCGCAGCGCCGGGGTCCTGAACGGCTCGAGGGCCAGCACCCGCCGGGCGTCCGGAGCCGGCGCGGCACTGATCCGTGCGCGTCGTCGGCGGTGTCCACTCGGGACCGTGGTCCCGCGGCGTCGTCGTGTGCCTCGATAGGGTCGACAGCGGGCCGGTGCGAGGGTCACCGAGCCACGATGCGGACAGCGCGCACCCGCGCCCCCAGCGGCCAGGCGCGCAGGTCAGGAGGCATGCGTGACGACGATCGCAGTCCCACGGGAGGCGAGCGGCCAGCGGTTGGTGGCGGCGACGCCGGCCACCGTGGCCAAGCTCGTCCGGCTGGGGTACGACGTACTGGTCGAGGCCGGGGCGGGCGACGCGGCGACGTTCAGCGACGAGGCGTACGCGGACGCGGGCGCCAAGATCGTCGACGAGGACAGCGCGTGGGGCGCGGACGTCGTGACCGCGGTGGACGCCCCGTCCGACGAGCACGTCGCGGCGATGCGCGCGGGCGCGGTGCTCGTCGCCCAGCTCCAGCCGGCGCAGCACCCCGAGCTCGTCGACGCGCTGGCCGCCCGAGGTGTCACGGCGCTCGCGCTCGACGCGGTGCCGCGCATCTCGCGTGCGCAGTCGCTCGACGTCCTGTCGAGCATGGCGAACGTCGCGGGCTACCGGGCCGTGATCGAGGCCGCGCAGGAGTTCGGCGGGATGTTCGCGGGCCAGGTGACCGCAGCGGGCAAGACCCCGCCCGCGCGCGTCTTCGTCATCGGCGCCGGCGTCGCCGGGCTCGCGGCCATCGGGACCGCGGACTCGCTCGGCGCCCAGGTGCGCGCGTTCGACGTGCGGCCCGAGGTCGGCGAGCAGATCGAGTCGATGGGCGCGCAGTTCGTCCGTGCGCCCGAGGCGCAGCAGGAGATCAGCGCCGACGGGTACGCCAAGCCGCTGACCGCCGAGCAGGCCGCGGCCGCGCTCGACGTGTACGCGCGCGAGTGCGCCGAGGCGGACATCGTCATCACGACCGCCCTCGTGCGCGGCACCGCACCGACCACCGTGACCGCCGCGACGGTCGCTGCGATGAAGCCCGGCTCGGTCGTCGTGGACCTCGCGGCACCCGGCGGCGGCAACTGCGAGCTGACGGTGCCCGGCGAGCGCGTCGTCAGCGACAACGGCGTGGTCGTGCTCGGCTGGACGGACCTCGTCGGTCGCATGCCGCAGCATTCGTCGCAGCTGCTCGGCACCAACATCGTGCACCTCATGCAGCTGCTCACGCCGGGCAAGGACGGCGCCCTGGTGCTCGACCTCGACGACCCGGTGCAGCGCGGCATGACTGTCGCGCACGAGGGCGAGGTGATGTGGCCTCCGCCGCCGGTCGCGGTCTCGGCCGCCCCGCAGGCCGTCCAGGCCGGTCCGTCCGAGCAGGAGCGCGCCGCGCAGGCCGCTGCCGCGCAGGAGGCGGCCGCCACCAAGGCCAAGCGCCGCACGATCGGGTACGCGCTCGCGGCCGTGCTGCTCACGCTCGGCATCTCGTTCGCGCCGACGGCGTTCCTCGGGCACTTCACGGTCTTCGTGCTCGCCGTGTTCGTCGGGTACTACGTGATCTCGAACGTGTCCCACTCGCTGCACACACCGCTCATGGCGCAGACGAACGCGATCTCGGGGATCATCCTCGTCGGTTCGCTGCTGCAGATCGGCTCCGACAACCTCGTCGTGACGGTCCTGGCGTGCGTCGCCGCCGCCGTGGCGAGCATCAACATCTTCGGCGGGTTCCTGGTCGCGAACCGGATGCTCCGCATGTTCCGACGGGGGGCATGAGATGACACTCGTGACGCTGGCTCAGGCCACGTACCTGCTGGCCGCGGTCCTGTTCGTGCTGTCCCTGGCGGGGCTCAGCAAGCAGGAGACCGCGCGCCGCGGCAACGTGCTCGGGATGATCGGCATGGTCCTGGCGCTGGCCGCGACGATCGCCCTGGCGCTCGAGGCGTCGCAGCGTCCCGCGCTCGTGACGGCGCTGCTGATCGCGCTCGTGCTGGGCGTCGGCGCGGTCGTCGGCACGTGGCGGGCACGTGAGGTCGAGATGACCCAGATGCCCGAGCTCATCGCGATGCTGCACTCGTTCGTCGGTGTGGCCGCGGTGCTCGTCGGCTACAACTCCTACCTCACGGAGCCGCCGCACGGCGTGCACCTCGTCGAGGTGTTCCTCGGGGTGTTCATCGGTGCCGTGACGTTCACCGGCTCGATCGTCGCGTACCTGAAGCTGTCCGCGAAGATCAAGAGCGCTCCGCTCACGCTGCCGGGCCGCAACCTGCTGAACCTCGGCGCGGTCGTCGTCTCGCTCGGGCTGCTCGGCTGGTTCGTCGCCGCGCCCTCGATCTGGCCGCTGCTGCTCATGACCGTCATCGCGCTCGCGCTCGGCTGGCACCTGGTCGCGGCGATCGGCGGCGGCGACATGCCCGTCGTGGTCTCGATGCTCAACTCGTACTCCGGGTGGGCCGCGGCCGCGGCCGGCTTCATGCTGAGCAACGACCTGCTGATCGTGACCGGCGCCCTCGTCGGTGCCTCCGGTGCGATCCTGTCGTACATCATGTGCCGGGCCATGAACCGGTCGTTCATCTCGGTCATCCTGGGCGGCTTCGGCGCCGAGGAGGGCGCTGCCGCGCCGAGCGCCGGCGGGCCCGTCGGCGAGCACAGCGAGATGTCCGCGGCGGAGGTGGCGAACGTCCTGGCCGACGCCCGCTCGGTCGTCATCACGCCGGGCTACGGCATGGCGGTGGCGAAGGCGCAGTACCCCGTGGCGGACCTGGTCGAGAAGCTGCGGGCGCGCGGCGTGCAGGTGCGGTTCGGCGTGCACCCCGTCGCGGGGCGCCTGCCAGGGCACATGAACGTGCTGCTCGCCGAGGCGAAGGTGCCGTACGACATCGTCCTGGAGATGGACGAGATCAACGACGACTTCGACGAGACCGACGTCGTGCTGGTCATCGGCGCGAACGACACCGTCAACCCGGCCGCGCTCGACGACCCGGCCTCCCCGATCGCGGGCATGCCGGTGCTCGAGGTGTGGAAGGCGCGGCAGGTCGTGGTCTTCAAGCGGTCGATGGCCACGGGCTACGCGGGCGTGCAGAACCCGCTGTTCTTCCGCGAGAACACCGCGATGCTGTTCGGCGACGCGCGTGACCAGACGGAGAAGATCGTGGCGGCGCTCGCCGCCCAGGTGACGGCGGGCTCAGCCGCGGGCTGACGCTCCGGGCGTCCAGCGGGGCCGTGCGGATCGTGCGCACGGCCCCGCTTCGTCGTGCCCAGGGGGAGTGCGCCGCAGGTCCCGGCGAACCGTTTCACCTGTCGCCGGGGACAGCACGCGTTCCCTAGCGTCCGGCGAGACCGGCGGACGTGCCGCCGGCAGTCGCCGAGGAGCGCTCTCGATGTCCCGTCGTGCCCACCCGCCGTTCGGGGCACCAGCCCGCCTCACGCTCCCGGCGCTGGCGGCGCTCGTCGTCGCGGCGCTGGTCGCTCTCGTCGCGGTCGTCGCACCGTTCGCGACGAGCGCCCGCGCCGCCGCCACCGTCGTCGTCCAGAGCGACTTCGAGGGCGGGCTCGACGGCTGGCAGGGGCGTGGCGACGCGACCGTCTCGCTGAGCTCGCAGACCCCACGCGGCACCCAGAGCCTGCTCGTGACGGGCCGCACCGAGACGTGGAACGGCGCGAGCCTGCCGGTGACGTCGCAGCTCACGCCGGGAGTCACGTACACCGTCTCGATGTGGCTGCGCCTGCCGTCGACGGGGACGGGCTACGCGGACCTGCGCGTCTCCGTGCAGCGCGACGACGCGAACGGCTCGTCGTACGACACCGTGGCCACCGTCACGGGCGTGACGAGCGGCGAGTGGAAGCAGGTCACCGCGAGCTACACGCCCGGACCGTTCGACTCCGCGCAGCTGTACGTCGAGTCGACGTCATCCCTGACCGACATCCTCGTTGACGACGTGGTCGTCACCGGTGACCGTGCCACGCCCGACCTCACGCTCCCGCAGCTCGACGAGACCCTGGCGCCGTGGTTCCCGTTCGGCATCGCGGTCGAGCCGGCCGACGTGCTCGCGGGACGCGGCGAGCTCGTCGCGCACCACGCCGCGCAGATCACCCCCGGCAACCAGATGAAGCCCGACGCGATCCAGCCCACCGAGGGCACGTTCAGCTTCGCGGCGGCCGACCTGCTGGTCGACTTCGCGCTCGAGCACGGGCAGCGCGTCTACGGGCACACCCTGGTATGGCACCAGCAGACCCCGCAGTGGTGGTTCGAGCGCAACGGGGTGGCCCTGACGACGAGCGCCGACGACCAGGCGCTGCTGCGGTCGCGCCTGAAGGCCCACATCCGTGCGATCGCCGACCACTACCGCACGACGTACGGCGAGTTCGGCACGGCCGGCAACCCGATCTTCGCGTTCGACGTGGTCAACGAGGTCATCGACGAGTCCCAGCCCGACGGGCTGCGTCGCAGCGAGTGGTACCGGATCCTCGGCCCGTCGTACATCGCGAACGCGTTCACCTACGCCCGCGAGGCGTTCGGTCCGGACGTGCTGCTCTTCATCAACGACTACAACTCGGAGTACGCGAACAAGCGCGCCCCGTACCTCGCGCTCGTGAAGTCCCTGCTCGCCCAGGGCGTGCCCGTCGACGGCGTCGGCCACCAGCTGCACGTCGAGGTCGGCCGGTCGCTGAGCGACGTCGAGGCGACCATCACGGCGTTCGAGGCGCTGCCCGTGACGCAGGCCGTCACCGAGCTGGACGTCTCGACCTACCTGCACGGGGGTGAGAGCTGGACGCAGCCGCCGGCCGCGCGCCTGCTCGAGCAGGCGTACTACTACCGCGACATGCTCGCGGTGCTCAAGCGGCACGCCTCCTCGCTGGAGTCGGTGACGGTGTGGGGCGTCGACGACTCGCGCACCTGGCTGCGAGCGGGTGCCGCACCGCTGCTGTTCGACGGCGCGCTGCAGGCGAAGCCCGCGTTCTGGGGCGTGGTCGACCCGTCCCGCATCGGCGCCACGTCCACGCCGACCCCGACGCCCACCGGGACGTCGACCCCGACGCCCACGCCGACCGCGACGCCGACCCCGACGCCCACGCCGACCCCGACCCCGACCCCGACTCCGACCCCGACGACGACTGCGCCGCCCGGCGGCGGCTGCACCGTGGTGTGGGCGGCGAGCGCCTGGAACACCGGGCTGACGGCCAACGTGCGCGTGACCAACACGAGCAGCATGCCGCTCGACGGCTGGACGCTGACGTTCACCCTGCCGGGCGGACAGCAGGTGGTGCAGGGCTGGAGCGCGCAGTGGTCGCAGCAGGGCAGCGCCGTCACGGCGACGAACGCACCGTGGAACGGCCGGCTCGCCCCCGGCGCGAGCGCGGACATCGGCTTCAACGCCTCGCACCCGGGCACGCCGACGCCGCCCACGGGCTTCGCGCTGAACCAGGTGGCGTGCGCACAGCGCTGACCTGCGGCTCGACCGCCCGTGCGCAGTAGCCTGTGCGCGTGGTCCAGCACAGCGCCCTGTCGACGGTCCCCACCCTGCGCACGCCCCGACTCGTCCTGCGGCCGCTCGGTCCAGAGCACCTCGAAGACGTCTGGGCGGCCCTGGCCGACGAGGAGTCCAAGCGCCTGACGGGCACGAAGGCGACGTTCACGCGCGAGCAGGTGGCCGCGCACCTGGCGGCCGTCGGCGCCGCGGACGATCGCGCGGACTGGGCGATCACGCTGCCCGACGGCGCGTACGTCGGGGAGGTGGTCCTCAACGAGCTCGACGACGACATCGCGTGCATGAACGTCCGGATCGCCCTCGCACCCGGCATGCCCGGCCGCGGGTACGGCACGGAGGCGATGACCGCGGTGCTCGACCATGCGTTCGGCGCCGTCGGGCTGCACCGCGTCGAGCTCAGCGTCTACGACTTCAACCCGCGTGCCCTGCGCTCGTACGAGAAGGCGGGCTTCGTCGTCGAGGGTCGGCAGCGGCACACGCTGCTGTGGGACGGCCAGTGGTACGACTCGGTGCTGATGTCCGTCCTGGCGACCGACCCGCGCCCGTCGTCGAGCGCCCGGGCCTGACACCCGGCGCCGCACGTCACGGGCGGCCGGCGTGGGGCTGTCCGCGGACGGAGGTCCCGGCGCGGGCCGGCGTCGCGCCTACTAGGGTGAGGTCGTAACCCCACACCTTGTATGGAATCCCACCTGCACGTCGAAGGAGCCCTCATGGCAAGCATCGAGGCCGTCGGCGCCCGCGAGATCCTGGACTCGCGCGGCAACCCTACTGTCGAGGTCGAGGTCGCGCTCGACGACGGCACGATCGCCCGCGCCGCGGTGCCCTCGGGCGCCTCGACCGGCGCGTTCGAGGCCGTCGAGCGTCGTGACGGCGACCCGGCGCGTTACCTGGGCAAGGGCGTCGAGCAGGCCGTGAACGCGGTCATCGACGAGATCGCGCCGGAGATCATCGGTTTCGAGGCGAGCGAGCAGCGGCTCGTCGACGCCGCGCTCATCGACCTGGACGGCACGCCGAACAAGGGCAAGCTCGGCGCGAACGCGATCCTGGGCGTGTCGCTCGCGGTGGCCAAGGCCGCTGCCGACTCGGCCGACCTGCCGCTGTTCCGCTACGTCGGCGGCCCGAACGCGCACGTGCTGCCCGTCCCGATGATGAACATCCTCAACGGTGGCTCGCACGCGGACTCGAACGTCGACATCCAGGAGTTCATGGTCGCCCCGATCGGCGCCGTGACGTTCCGTGAGGCGCTGCGCACCGGCACCGAGGTCTACCACTCCCTGAAGTCCGTGCTGAAGGCCCAGGGTCTGAGCACCGGCCTCGGCGACGAGGGTGGCTTCGCGCCCAACCTGTCGAGCAACCGCGCGGCGCTCGACCTCATCATCACGGCCATCGAGAAGGCCGGCTTCACGCCGGGCACGGACGTCGCGCTCGCGCTCGACGTCGCCTCGACGGAGTTCTTCGCCGACGACAAGTACTCGTTCGAGGGCAAGGAGCTCCAGGCCGCCGCGATGATCGAGTACTACGAGAAGCTCGTCGCGGACTACCCGCTGGTCTCGATCGAGGACCCGCTGGCGGAGGACGACTGGGACGGCTGGGTCACGCTCATGGAGCGCCTGGGCAGCAAGGTCCAGATCGTCGGCGACGACCTGTTCGTCACCAACCCGGAGCGTCTCGCCAAGGGCATCCAGCTCAAGGCCGCCAACTCGCTGCTGGTCAAGCTCAACCAGATCGGCACGCTCACCGAGACGCTCGACGCGGTGACGCTCGCGCAGCGCAACGGCTTCACGACGATGACCTCGCACCGCTCCGGCGAGACCGAGGACACCACGATCGCGGACCTGTCCGTCGCGACGAACGCCGGCCAGATCAAGACCGGTGCCCCCGCCCGCGGCGAGCGCATCAACAAGTACAACCAGCTGCTGCGCATCGAGGAGGAGCTGGACGACGCCGGTCGCTACGCCGGCCGCTCGGCCTTCCCGCGCTTCCAGGCCTGATCACCTCAGCCTGACCGGTCGGCCACCACCGACCCGAGGCCGGTCGTCCCCCCGGGGACGACCGGCCTCGCCCTTTCCCGGGCCCCGCACCTCACGCCCTCCGTCACGCCCTCCGTCACGCCTTCGGTCACGCCTCCCTCGCGCGCCCACCTGCCGCCCTCCGTCGCCCTGGCTCCGCGGCGCATCGTGCGCCCCGGAGCCGGACCGGTCGGTGCAGGGATGGATGCAGCGCGGGTGCGCTCGGCGTGCGCGTCTGCTGCATTCATCGCTGCATCGAACCGATGCCCGGCCGCGCAGCGGGCTGGTCGTCGGCTCGGGCGGTGGGGCGGATGTGCCGGGCGGGACGCCGGCGGGCGGAGGTGGTGGGGTGCGTGTCGGCACGGTGGAGGTGGTGGGGTGCGTGTCGGGACGGCGGAGGTGGGGGATCGGTGAAGGACACGGCGGGGCGGGGTGGCGTCCCGGGCGTGCCGGGGCGTCCGAGGCACAATCGGCTCATGTCAGCGCCCCGACGCCCGGTCGAGCCGCGCCCGGCCGACGGCCGCGGGGCGGGTGCCTCCCGCGCGACGAGCGGGTCGCACCCCGTGCGTGGCGCCAGGGGCCCGGTCACGTCCGGCGACGGCACGACGCCGGGCACACCGTCGTCGGCCGCTGCCGTGCCAGGTCGTGCGCGAGCTCCGCGACCCCGTGGGGCCGCGGAACCCAAGGGCGAGACCAGGGCCGCAGGCCGGACGACGAACGCGCGCGCCCGCGCGTCGCGAGGTGCGCCGGCACGCCCCACGACGCCGTCACGGGGGATGCCGCGGGCCGCGACGTCCCGGCCCGGGGC